>JBFIGS010000111.1:0-9157 GCA_041602195.1 Sediminicola sp.
AAATAGGATCTTTGAACGTTTCTGTAGCTTGTGGAGTATTCTTGTACGAAGTAGTCAGACAACGTTTAAAATAAAATTAGTTCTCGCCCTCTTCGGGTGAGGACTTTTTATAATGATAGGTTATCTTTACCGAGGCTTCCTCTGTATGGTTCTGCTCCTCTTCAATTTCAATAAAATTTCCATCGGCATCAAAATGCCTCAAAAAGGGGTCGTCATCTTCATTAAAATCATCACGCTCCCAATCATATTTATTTAGCGATGGGGTCCTTACCTTCATCAGAATGGCTAGGAAGAGTCCGGCAATAAATCCTCCCAAATGTCCTTCCCAAGAAATACCATCTTCGATAGGAAATATGTACCATAACAATCCGCCGTAGATAAAAACCACCACTAGGGATAAGGCGACTAAACGATAATGCTTTGTAAATATCCCCTTGAAAAATATAAAACTTGCCAATACATAGATCATTCCACTCATCCCAATATGATAGGATGGCCTCCCAATGGCCCAAGTGACCAAGCCAGAAATGAGTACACCCCAAAGCAATACCTTCCAATAAATGTCCTTGTAAAAATATACCAATGCCCCCAAAAGAATTGCTATGGGAATGGTATTGTTGTATAAATGCTCTACCGAACCATGTATGAACGGACTGAGAAATACCCCTTTCAATCCGCTCAGAGTCCTGGGATAGACTCCCAAATGGCTCCAATTGACCTGAAGTCTCAATTCCAGTAAAAAAACCATCCATATGGTCAATACCGCAACCATTGGCACCACCAATACCGCATTTGAAAATTTGAAATATTTATCCTCGGACATTACTACAATTTAAAGCTAATCCATCAATTTAACGACCAAAAATATAAAACCTGATAAATTGTCATCAAGATAATTGTTATACTTTTGAAGCTATGAATGAACCATTAGCAGAACGTGTACGCCCTAAAACCTTGGAAGATTATGTCAGCCAACATCATTTGGTTGGTGAAAAAGGTACACTAACGCAACAAATAAAAAAAGGGATACTGCCTTCCCTGATCTTATGGGGCCCTCCTGGCACAGGTAAAACAACCTTGGCGAATATCATTGCAAATACCAGCGGACGCCCATTTTATTCCCTTAGCGCCATTAGTAGTGGTGTTAAGGACATTAGGGATGTTATTGACAAGGCCAAACAAAGCGGAGGCTTGTTCACCACCAAAAACCCTATTCTTTTTATTGATGAAATACACCGTTTCAGCAAATCCCAGCAAGACTCTCTTTTGGGGGCCGTTGAAAAGGGATGGGTCACCCTTATTGGTGCCACTACCGAGAACCCAAGCTTTGAGGTTATTCCCGCTTTACTCTCCAGATGCCAAATTTATATTTTAAATCCGTTTGGAAAGCAAGATTTGGAGGCCTTGCTCCATAGGGCAATGCAACAGGACGAATACCTGAAGAAGAAAGACATTGTCCTGAAGGAAACCGAGGCCCTCTTGAAATTATCGGGTGGCGATGGAAGAAAATTGTTGAACATTTTTGAATTGGTCATTTCCTCCGAAAGTGGTGATAAAATAACGATCACCAACGACCTTGTACTAAGTAAGGTTCAAAAAAACACCGTGCTGTACGACAAGACGGGCGAACAGCACTATGACATCATATCTGCCTTTATAAAATCGATCCGTGGGAGCGATCCCAACGGAGCCGTTTACTGGTTGGCAAGAATGATAGAAGGAGGGGAAGATGTAAAGTTCATCGCCAGGCGCATGCTCATTGCCGCTTCTGAAGATATAGGCAATGCCAACCCTACAGCATTGGTCATGGCAAACACTACCTTTCAGGCAGTCACTACAATTGGTTATCCCGAAGCTAGGATTTTATTGAGTCAATGTGCCATATATCTGGCGACCTCCCCTAAGAGTAATGCGAGCTATATGGCCATCAACAAGGCCCAGCAACTCGTTAAGGAAACAGGTGATCTATCCGTTCCCATAGGTTTGCGAAATGCTCCCACTAAATTGATGAAGGATTTGGGGTATGGGAAAGAGTACAAGTATGCCCATGATTATCAGAACAACTTCGTGGAGGAAGAATTTCTCCCCGATAGTATCAAGGGAACCTCATTTTATAAACCCGGGAATAACCAGCGGGAAAATGCGTTAAAAGAATTCCTGAAAAATAGATGGAAAAGCAAATATGAATTCTAGAATTTGATATTCAGTTCATCAACAACTACTTTGCCGTCTTTGCTATATTCAAAATACCACTTATTGTTCCTTTTATAGACCACCCCATTAAGATCCAGGGATTCTGCAATGAAGACCCCCTCTAAGGTACTCTTCAACATTTTCAAGATGATCTTTGGTGAGGCATCTACCAGTTGATACCCGTTGTTAATCACCTGGGCATATAGGACGGTTGGCGGCACTATTGGGCCTTTCTGCAAAGCTTTTTTAGAGGCGTCTTCCTCTTGGTCGACAACTTGTAGCGCCATTTCTGTCACCTCCCCTTTCTTCCCTGTAGTATCTCCAACCGAAACGGCAGCAGCTGGTTTTTTAGCATCCGTTCCATTAAGCTGTTGCACATCATTTTTAAAACTGATCCTCACAGGAGCCTCTTGCTCTTCTTTTGGCGAATACGTATAACCAAGTCCCTTAAAAGAAACAAAAGCATCCCTTATAGCTTCATTGTAGGCATCTTTATAATCTTTTTCCTTACTGGTACCCTCTTTGGTCTCAAAGACAACTTTGGATTGGCAATCCTTTAAGATCAACGATATCTTTGTTGTGAACATACTTGAGTCATCCTTTAATCCAACAACTGCCCCTAGACAACGATCCCTATTCAGATCATCTGGCAGTGCATCCTCATATACGGCAGTATATCCGTTTTCTACAAACAAAAATTTGATCAGGGTACTGGTCTGATATTGGTTTACATTTCTAAAACCATCAAACTTTTTAGGGACAATGATATATTTGTATTGATTGAGGTCTGCTTGTGCATTTCCAAGAAACAGTGCAAAAAGTAATAGTGTAAATAGTGAGATTTTCATAAGTGGCTTGCCATCATTTTCTGCCCCAAGATATAATATTTAATCCGAATTGGAAAGAGGCATATCTACTCGCATACACATTCCTATACCCCAGCAGATTATCTGCCATGGCATAAAGTTCAACAGGTCCGGCCTGCATACTCATACCCAATCCAATATTTGAAAAGGAGAATTTATCTACAGTATAGGTGGTTTTGAGCGCCAAGAAATTGCCGAATTTATGCATGTAAAAAGCGGTCAGTGCCGCTTGAGGACCTCTTGGTCTGTTGATCATGTACAGTTGTCCGCCCACACTATTGGAATACTCTGGCAGTCTTCCTTTTAAGCCACCCCCATTTGATGTACATTCACAATCTTCTTCCGAGGTTAATGGTTTACCAAAATTATAGCGTATGGAGGCGTTGAGTTTTGTTGGTCTAAAATTGATATAACTGTTCCTATTGTCTTCAAAAGGAATAAGCCCTTCTATCTCATTTACAAGGTCTTCCCAAAAATCTTTATTCGGGTCCGCCAGGGCTTCTGGAAGTATGACAGAAATACCTTCATTTGTGGCACTTCCCTTCAGGGTATAATTCTTAACATCTGTAGTATGCCGTATAAAGCCGATATCCAAAAGACTTCCGGTCACCAAGGTTTTGTTATTGAGTCGGTATGTAAAACCGACATCCAGACCCAAACCTAAATCGCCCCCAAAAAGGGCTCTTTTAATAAACGTTTGGGACACCCCTTGGTCTCCATCTACCAGCCCGTCGATACCTGACGTCCTGACTGTCATATCTGCGTCGAGGGTATTTGCAAGTAGATTGTTTTGACCTGGATTGGTTACAAAATAACCAGAATTATTAGTAGAGCTAATATCAAAAACACCTGAATACAATTTCCCCCTAACACCAACCCTAAGGGTATTGTTCAATTTTCGGTTGAGACCAAAATGAAAAACATTGACGACTTCTCCGCGAACCTTCAGATGGTCCAAATTAAACCTATTACCAATATAATTGGCATTACCCTCGAATCCCAATATGGCCAAATCCTGAGGCCAATAGGTAATCATATCCTCCTCCAAATACATCCCGAAGGAATAAAAATCTTCGGGCCTATTTTTGCCTCTAAATCCCACATTCAAGAATTCTACCTGTATCGTTTCACTGATCTCATCCCTAAAATCCATACCAAAAATGGCTCTGTCCCTCACTTTTGTGGTGATGTCCACCCCATCATTGGCAAAAATATCGTTGACTGAAATACCGCTGGTTCCGGCATATGCAGAAATACCGGAAAGCATGGGGACACCACTGTACCATTGATAGTTTGCCCTAGCTCCTGGATTTAGCATCAAGGCCTGTGGCACTACCATAAAATCGTATAGCAATTGTTTATTTTGGGCCAATATAGAAGAGGAGCACAAAAGAAGAAAAACTACAATTTGTTTTTGTAATCTCATTCAAGCTCAACCTTAAAGGATCCACTGGAACGCAGTATTATTTTGGGATCGGATTCACTGGAAACACTGGTATCATCGCTTAGATTCTGTGCGCTCACTCTGATGGCAGAGGTGTTTTTTATTATATCGATGCTCCTTCCCCCCGGGCCATAGGCGATTTCCACTCTTTTTATAAATACTGGAGGTGCGGGTTCCACTAATATGGGCTCCGTGTCCAGCACATTACCGTTTTCATCCAATAATTCTATAACGATCTCGAGGGTCTTACTAGTCGAATTTTCTATCTCGTAGGTAAGTACACCGCTTAGGACGCCTTCAGCAAAAAAGCCTTCTGTAAAGGCATCAAAATTAAAATCTTCGGAATAGAACTCCCCTGGCACCACAGCATTAATTTGGTCTTCTGCTGCTTCCATATACAATATACTGGATGTGATAGTAGGGGTAATGCTTAAGTCTTCCAATTGGTTAAAATCCTGTTCTTGCATGCACGAAATGCATAGGGCAATCAACAGAAATAGGGAGAGAAAGTACTTCATTGTAAATAATATTTAAAGAATCTTTAGGCTCCACATTTCGTGGCAGTTACCTAAATGATACTACTTCTACAACTCTATAAATAGGATTTTATTTCATTAAGATCATTTATCATGTCACAATGGTCATGTTTTTCATCATTATGAACATTAAAATGTAGTGCATGAAGCCCCATGGCCCTGGCTCCCATGATGTCTGCCTCCAAACTGTCCCCGATCATAATGGACTTCTCCGGGGTCACATTTGCCTTTTGGAGGGCCAGTTGGTAAATTATAGGATTGGGTTTCTTTACCCCAGCCATTTCTGAATCTATGATCTGATCAAAATAGCTATGGATGTTGGCATTTTTTAATTTCTTTTCCTGAATTTCCTGGAAGCCATTGGTAATGATGTGGAGTTTATATTTTGGCTTTAGATAGTCCAAGATATCCACGGTATTGGGAAATAAATGGGTAAAAGAGCACAAGTGTTCTATATATTGCTCAGAAAGAACATGGATGGTTTCATCCGATATGGTAAAGCCCAATGAATCAAAAGTCTGTTTTAACCGTTGATACCTTAAATCCTCCTTAATAATTTTTCCGTCCCTGTACAGCTTCCAAAATTCCAGGTTAAGGGGGATATAAACCCTCAAAAAATCATTCAGATCCACGGCTACCCTATTGGCCTGTAGTATTTTATCAAAGGTTAGCGCGGAATTCTTTTCAAAATCCCAAAGGGTGTGGTCCAAATCGAAAAAAACGTCGGTTACAATATCTCTAAGCATAATACCTCTTTAAAACTGTACTGTATAAATCTATCCAATCTATTTTACTTTCGCCCCCAAGCAGTTCATTAGAAAAAACGCTGATAAACTCTCCATTGACCTCTTTCGTTTCTTTATATAAGAAAGATATCTTTTCCATTATCTCTTCCTTATCCTTGTATTTCATCAAAGCGTAATCATGTACTGCAAAGGGATGTACCTTAATGGGTTGTTGAATCTCCAAAGTAATATCATAAAAGAAAAATGGCGTACAGGTACCTGCCCTGAAGCCTATTTCGTGGGTATATCCCATGGTATAATCATCGGTGAATTCTGTTTCAACGAGGTTGCGATAGGTGGTTGGTATATCTACCCTGTTGTACCGCATCCTAGAAGCATTGATTGGCCTGTTTATAACCTGTGACAACTGCTTTTTCTCCTCTTTTAATAAGGCAATATTGTCAAAGGAGCTATACGAGGCACCCAGAGATACTATGCTGTAATCTGCAACCGATTTAATTAAGTGCCTAAACCTATTGTTATTGGGTGACACATTTTTATCATAGGTAGAATATTCAGCAAATTGGAAAAAGAACATACTCCCTACCCCATAATTCTTATGAAGCTCTATAAGACTGGAGAAATTATCATAAGGATCCAATCCCGGATTAAGCCAAACCATAAAACGCTCTGCCACGCGTTTTAATTTAAGAGAACCTAAATCCAAAACCAAACCAGCAAGACTTCTTACAAAACCCCTATGGGCGTAACAATGGGAGGTAGTAACATCTATGATGGACGTATAGGAAAACCCTCTTTCTTCCACCTCCATATTTGGAAACCTTTCCTTTAGTTCTTTAAGTAGTTGGAAGGCCCAAATATCTACCACCGGCCTTTCTAAAAAATCATTCTGAAAAGCCAAGCTTTCTGTGGGAGGAAACCTACCATGCACGTCTTTTACATGGGGTAAATATTCTTCATACCTAGATATCAGATAAAAACTGGCAGCGAAAATATCAAAAGGAATATTGCTCCGATCCCCAGTAACGAAAAAACAGGGTACACCATCCCATTCCCCCATTTTAAATTGTAGGTCGTTTATCCCCTGTTCGAAAAGAAGATCATTGCAACGAACAAAAAACTCATTTTGCAAAGGTTGTTTGGTATAGGTTATTTTTGGACCGGTATGTTTAATAAAATCTTCAACCTTGGTAGTAAACACAACTTCTATCCCTAGAATTCGAGTAAAAATATGCTTCATGATGTAGGTGAAGCGAGAAGTAATCTTATGGGTATATATCAACAACATAGGTTCGTATAATTCCAAGTATAATGATTTCCGGACATTTGTTATAGCATGGCGTTATCCGCAAAGCTAAAATAATCTTGCTGGGTAATGATCACATGATCCAAAACTTTTATATCCAAAGCTTCCGCAGCTAATTTTAATTTACTGGTTACCTGCTTATCAGCTTCACTTGGTCTTAATGTGCCCGATGGATGGTTATGTGCCAAAATAAGACCAACTGCACCAAGTTCCAGTGCCTGTTTCAATACCAAGCGCACATCTACCAGAGTACCCGTTATCCCTCCTTTGCTCAAAAGAGCGGAGAGCATCACTTTATTTGCATTGTTCAGGTAAACAATCCAAAACTCCTCATGGGGAAGTTCCCCCATCATTGGCTGCAACAGTTCGAACACACTATTACTACTTGTTATTTTAGTAATCTTCTGTGCCGCTTCCCCTCTTCTTCTCCTACCCATTTCAAGGGCTGCTGCAATGGTTACAGCTTTGGCTTCACCAATCCCCTTAAACTGCATTAACTGTTTTATGGAAAGTTTTCCCAGTTCGTTCAGGTTATTGTTGGCCGATGCCAATATCCTTTTTGCAAGTTCTACAGCACTTTCATTTCTACCACCTGATCCTATCAAAATAGCTATCAGCTCAGCATCTGAAAGCACGGATTTACCCTTATGCACCAATTTTTCTCTAGGTTTGTCATCATTGGACCAATGCTTAATGGAGAAATAAGTCGATTTTTCTTGCATCTGTTAAAGATAACAAACAAAATAATCCAAAATAATATCCTAGAAAAAAATCTATTTCCAGCCTATAATCAGCTTCGCTTTCAATTATCCATAAGGCCTTTCACCTCATCGAAATCCAATCCCCCATAATTCCCGGAACTCATAAGCAAGAGTACGGAATCCTCAAAATTTTGTCGGAACAGGAATTCTTTGAAAGAAAGGGCATCGGTATAAATTTTAAGATCGGTTCTTTCAAAGGCAGCTGCAATTTGATCCTTGGTCACTTCCTCCAGCTGTTTGATCTTAACAGATTCAGGAGAATAAAATACCACGGCCTCATCAGCAAACTCCAGAGCCCCTTTATATTCCTTTAAAAATTCGGCATTCAAACTGCTATAAGTATGTAGTTCCAGACAAGCCAAGAGCTTTTTGTCTTTATATTGCTCCTTGACCGCCCTTGTTGTTGCCGCTACCTTACTAGGCGAATGCGCAAAATCCTTGTAGGCTACGCTACTTTTTCCCTCTCCTATTTTTTCCAACCGTTTGGAGGCGCCTTTAAAGGTGGCTATTGCCTCATAAAAGTCGGCCTCATCAATCCCCATATTTTGACAAATCCACTTGGCTCCTGCCAAATTGCTAAGGTTGTGTTTCCCAAAAACCTCAATAGGCATAGGCCCTTCTTCGGTCTCCAATAGGGTCTCGCCATTTTCCACAGCATAAGCAGGTGTTTCATAGGGCAATTTCCGGATGGAGTTCTCAGAAGCTTCCACTACTCTTTTTACCTCGGGATCTTCTATATTATAGGTGATGCTTCCTCCTTTGACGATACTGTCCACAAATATCTGGAACTGCTCCACGTAGTTCTCATAGGTCGGGAATACATTGATATGGTCCCATGCAATTCCACTTAATAAAGCAATATTGGGCTTGTACAAATGGAACTTGGGCCTTCTATCTATAGGAGAGGACAAATATTCGTCCCCTTCCAAAACTATAAAATCATTTTCTTCTGTTAAGTGCACCATTCGGTCAAAGCCCTCCAATTGAGCGCCCACCATATAATCAACGGGCCTATCGTGATAATCCAAAACGTGGAGAATCATGGAGGTAATGGTGGTTTTTCCATGACTGCCCCCAATGACCACCCTAGTCTTATGCTTGGATTGCTCATATAAAAATTCAGGATAGGAATATATCTTCAAACCCATTTCTTGGGCCTTTAATAATTCTGGATTATTTGGTTTGGCGTGCATTCCCAAAATAACGGCATCCAATCCTTGGTGAATATTTTCAGGATACCAACCAAAAGCTTTGGGCAAGAGACCTTTGGCTTCCAACCGCCCTTTAGAAGGTTCAAATATTACA
>JBFIGS010000112.1:0-9126 GCA_041602195.1 Sediminicola sp.
AATTCCAATAGCCATTAGGTTGATACAATCCTGATACCTATAATCCATTAGTGCCTTATAATCCAGATCGATCTCAGGGAACCAATTTTTAACAGAGGCGTAATTTCCATCAAACGGACGTATGCCTTGTATTGCCAAGTTATGAATGGTATAAACAAAACGCATCTGATTTAAGTTCTTGTATCCAGGATGAAACGCTCTTAAAAACAATAATAAACTGGTATGCCAGTCATGTATGTGCACCACATCCAATTTGCCAAAACATTCTTTTTTAATGGCCTCTGCAACTGCTGTGCAAAAAATAACATATTTAATGAAGTCAGTATAAAACGGTTCTGTTGGGTCGTCATGATATATATGGGCAATCCCACCAGCTTCTATCTCAGGATGATGAATGACATAATGATGAATATTGGTAAATTCCTTTTTAGGAATCACCTCATATAGTTCCGCTGTATAGGTAACTCCTCTCAGTTTAAAATTTAAAAGCGTCCTAAGTGTTCCATTTTGGTGGAGTCTGGAATAGGAGGGCACGATAATATGAGCCTTATCCCCTCTTTCTGAAATTTGTCTGGGAACATCCCTGACAACATCACCCATACCCCCTGCCTTACATTTGGGGATTCCATCATTTTCGGCCGCTACAAAAAGAAAATTGTTCATCTAACTTGAAATAATCATTTATGTTTTATAACCATAAAAGGTAATTATTTATTTTCTATAACTAGACTATTTATAGAAAAATCAAAAAAAAAGCCCTTCTGAATTAGAAGGGCTTTAGTTTAGATCTAAAATATAGTGCTTATTTTATTTTAAATGCGTTTGGACCAGGGTAGTATGCAACACTTCCCAATTCTTCCTCTATACGCAATAACTGATTGTATTTTGCCATCCTATCAGATCTAGATGCTGAACCCGTCTTGATCTGACCTGTGTTCAAGGCAACCGCCAAATCAGCAATAGTATTGTCTTCAGTCTCTCCGGATCGGTGAGACATTACAGAAGTGTATCCAGCATTGTGTGCCATATTCACTGCAGCAATCGTTTCCGTTAAGGTACCAATTTGATTCACTTTAATTAGAATAGAGTTGGCTATGCCGTTTTTAATTCCTTTGGACAAACGCTCCACATTGGTAACAAAAAGGTCATCTCCTACCAATTGTACCTTGTCCCCAATCTTATCGGTAAGGTATTTCCAACCTTCCCAGTCGTTTTCGTCCATTCCGTCCTCAATGGAAATGATAGGGTATTTGGCAGATAACTCAGCCAAATAATCGGCTTGTTGCTCACTGGTCCTTACCACTCCTTTATCTCCTTCAAATTTTGTGTAATCGTATTTACCGTCTACATAGAATTCGGCTGCGGCACAATCCAAGGCAATCATTACATCATCACCCAATTTATAACCCGCTTTATCCACTGCTTTTGCAATAGTATCCAGAGCATCTTCAGTTCCACCGGCCAAATTTGGCGCAAAACCACCTTCATCACCTACGGCAGTACTCAAACCTCTGTCGTGCAATACTTTTTTAAGATTGTGGAATATCTCTGTTCCCATTTGCATGGCATGAGAAAAATCCTTTGCTTTTACCGGCATTACCATAAATTCCTGGAATGCAATAGGAGCATCGGAATGCGAACCTCCATTGATGATGTTCATCATAGGAACTGGAAGTGTGTTGGCACTTACTCCACCAACATACCTGTACAAAGGCATGCCCAATTCGTTGGCTGCAGCCTTTGCTACTGCCAAGGAAACACCTAAAATGGCATTTGCCCCAAGTTTGGACTTATTTGGAGTACCATCCAAATCGATCATTGTTTGATCAATAAGATTTTGTTCAAAAACAGACATCCCAACAATTTCTTCAAAAATGGTCGTATTAACATTCTTTACAGCCTGTCCTACGCCCTTCCCCATAAATGCCTTACCACCATCGCGAAGCTCAACCGCCTCATGCTCCCCAGTAGAAGCTCCAGATGGTACTGCGGCCCTACCTAGAACCCCACTTTCTGTGTGCACATCTACTTCTATGGTTGGGTTACCCCTAGAATCTAAAATTTGTCTTGCATGAACGTTAATTATAATACTCATAATTTTTCTTTATTTCTGGTTATTTACTACTGCACAAATATACAAAACAGCCCTATCACTGATTGTCTATATATTGTGATATTCCGCAGGTTTTAAGGAATTTATCAACTATATCGATTTAGTTTTGCGCATTCTTTATCATTTCAAAAAAATCATCGAAAAGATAGCTCGCATCGTGGGGACCTGGACTAGCTTCGGGGTGGTATTGTACGGAAAATACATTCTTACCTTTCATTTTCATCCCTGCCACGGTCTTGTCATTAAGATGTACATGAGTAATCTCAAGATCAGTATTCGCATCAGTATCTTCCCTACTTACCGCGAAACCGTGATTTTGTGAGGTAATTTCTCCCTTACCTGTTTTTAGGTTCATTACAGGGTGGTTTATTCCTCTGTGTCCATTGTGCATTTTATAGGTTGACACGCCGTTGGCAAGTGCAAGTACTTGATGCCCCAAACATATTCCAAATAATGGCTTATTGGACGCAATCATCTTTTTTGCAGCTGCTATGGCATCGGTTAGGGGCTCTGGATCGCCAGGACCATTTGAAATAAAATAAGCATCCGGGTTCCATGCGCTCATTTCTTCAAACGATGCATTGTAAGGATAGACCTTGATGTACGCATCCCTTTTGGAAAGGTTTCTTAAAATGTTCTTCTTTATCCCAATGTCCAAAGCTGCTATTTTATAAGTAGCTTTTTCATCTCCGTAGAAATATGCTTCTTTGGTAGAAACTTTCGAGGACAATTCAAGTCCGGCCATGCTTGGTACTTTTGCCAATTGTTCCTTCAAGGAATCAATATTGTTAACATCCGTAGTCATTACTGCATTCATAGCCCCATGATCCCTAATATAATTAACCAATGCCCTAGTGTCCACATCAGAAATGGCAAACAAATTATCCTTGTCCATGAATTCCTTTAGGCTCATGTCCGCATCTACCCTAGAATAGTCATAACTGAAATTTTTACAGATCAGTCCGGAAATTTTTATGGAATCGGATTCTACTTCTTCCTTATTGGTTCCATAATTTCCAATATGCGCATTCGTGGTAACCATCAACTGTCCAAAATATGAGGGATCGGTAAATATTTCCTGATATCCCGTCATACCGGTATTAAAACAGACTTCCCCAAAAGCGGTCCCATCTTTATCTCCTACGGCCTTCCCATAAAAAATGGTCCCATCAGCCAACAATAACAATGCTTTCTTTTTTGTTTGATACTTCATCTTGTTATACTACTTAATTGTTTGACAAATAAACATAAAAAAAAGGATAAGCTTTTAGGCCTATCCTTTTCATATATCAAAAATGTGATGATATTTTATTTTTCTGATTCATCAGCTTTGTTTTCAGCATCTGCTGCTGGTGCTTTTGTTTCAGTCTCAGTTTCAGCAGCCGGAGCAGCTTCTACTTTCTTGGATTTACCTCTTCTTGTGGTTTTCTTAGCCTTTGGCTTACCAGCATTGTAAAGTTCGTTGAAATCTACTAGCTCAATGATTGCCATGTCAGCGTTATCCCCAAGACGATTACCTAATTTGATAATCCTTGTGTAACCTCCTGGTCTATCAGCAACCTTTTCAGCAACTCCACTGAACAATTCAGTTACAGCGTTCTTGTCTCTAAGGTTTTTGAAAACGATACGCCTGTTGTGCGTTCCTTTTTCAACTGTCTGATTATTTTCAGCTTTGGACTTTGTGATCAAAGGCTCAACAAATTGCTTTAAGGCTTTTGCCTTGGCAACGGTAGTGTTGATTCTCTTGTGCTCGATCAAAGAACAAGCCATATTAGCCAACATAGCCTTTCTATGCGCTGTTTTTCTTCCTAAATGATTAACTTTTTTTCCGTGTCTCATTACTATAACTATATGCTTCTTTCAGAATGATCTTCACCATTCATAGGGAAGTCAATTAATCCTTATCCAATTTATATTTTGACAAATCCATTCCAAAACTCAACCCTTTGTTGATTACCAACTCTTCAAGTTCAGTTAGGGATTTTTTACCGAAGTTTCTAAACTTCATCAAGTCGTTCTTGTTAAAAGAAACCAAATCTCCCAATGTATCCACTTCCGCAGCTTTCAAACAATTCAAAGCACGAACGGATAAATCCATATCCACTAATTTAGTTTTCAATAACTGACGCATGTGAAGGGATTCTTCATCATAAGTTTCAGTTTGTGCAATCTCATCTGCCTCTAGCGTAATTCTCTCATCGGAGAACAACATAAAGTGATGGATAAGAACTTTGGCAGCTTCGGTCAATGCATCTTTAGGATTTATTGAACCGTCACTTGAAATTTCAAAAACTAGTTTTTCGTAATCGGTCTTTTGTTCTACACGAAAGTTCTCAATACTGTACTTTACATTCTTTATTGGAGTAAAGATAGAATCTACAGCAATGCTTCCTAACGGCGCACCAGACTTCTTGTTCTCTTCAGCCGGCACATAACCTCTTCCTTTCTCAATAATGATTTCCATATTGATACTCACCTTAGGATCCATATTACAGATCACCATATCTGGGTTAAGTACTTGGAAACCGGAAATGAATTTTTGAAAATCACCAGCAGTCAATTGTTCCTTTCCGCTAACAGAAATAGAAACAGTTTCACTTTCAACGTCTTCTATTTGTCTCTTAAAGCGTACTTGCTTTAAGTTTAGGATGATTTCTGTAACATCTTCAACAACACCAGAAATCAATGAAAACTCATGCTCTACTTTGTCTATTCTAACAGAAGTTATAGCAAAACCTTCCAAAGATGAAAGCAATACTCTTCTTAATGCGTTCCCAATAGTCAATCCATAACCAGGTTCCAAAGGGCGGAATTCAAACTTCCCTTCAAAATCTGTAGAATCGATCATTATAACTTTATCGGGCTTCTGAAAATTAAATAATGCCATAATTGGATCAGTCTTGTTTTATTTAGAGTATAACTCCACGATTAATTGTTCCTTGATGTTTTCTGGAATCTGCAATCTTTCAGGAATAGCAACATAAGTTCCTTCCTTCTTTTCAGTATTCCATGTAATCCATTCGTAGACATTGCTACTTGCAGAAAGAGAATCCTGAATGGATTGTAAAGATTTAGATTTTTCCCTTACACCAACAACATCTCCTGCTTTCAATGCGTAAGAAGGTATGTTTACCAACTCACCATTAACAGTAATATGTCTGTGGGATACTAATTGTCTTGCAGCTCTTCTTGAATTGGCAATGCCCATTCTGTATACTACGTTGTCCAATCTAGACTCACAAAGTTGTAGTAAAACCTCACCGGTTACTCCTTTGCTACTATTTGCTTTTGCAAATATGTTTCTAAACTGACGCTCCAAAATACCATAAGTGTATTTTGCTTTTTGCTTCTCCATTAACTGGATTGCATATTCGGATTTTTTACCACGGCGTCTTGTGTTACCGTGTTGTCCTGGAGGATAATTTCTTTTTTCAAAAGATTTGTCATCTCCGAAAATCGCTTCACCGAATTTACGGGCGATTTTAGTTTTTGGTCCTGTATATCTTGCCATCTTCTTTAAATTGGGAAATGTGATTATGAATTAAGGCTAATCCTTCGATAATCGTAACTACACTTCCTGTGAAAACCCATGCGGGCCATATTAATAATTATACTCTTCTTCTTTTTGGAGGTCTACATCCATTGTGCGGCATTGGAGTAATATCAATGATCTCCGTTACCTCAATACCTGAATTGTGAATAGAACGAATAGCAGATTCCCTACCATTCCCTGGTCCTTTAACATAGACCTTAGCTTTTCTCAATCCAGCTTCGTGAGCGACCTTTGCACAATCTTCTGCAGCAATCTGGGCAGCATAAGGAGTGTTCTTTTTAGAACCTCTGAAACCCATTTTACCAGCGGAAGACCAAGAAATTACGTCACCTTTTTTATTGGTCAAAGCGATTATAATATTATTGAAAGAGGCAGTTACGTGTGCTTCACCTACTGACTCAACAATAACCTTACGTTTCTTTGTTGTTTTTGTATTTGCCTTTGCCATAATACGCTACTTATTATTTAGTTGCTTTTTTCTTGTTGGCAACTGTTTTTCTTTTTCCTTTACGAGTCCTAGAGTTATTCTTTGTTCTCTGACCTCTTAATGGCAAACCAGATCTGTGACGAATACCTCTGTAACATCCGATATCCATTAAACGTTTAATGTTCATTTGGATCTCTGAACGAAGTTCTCCTTCAATTTTGAAAGAGGAAACGGAGTCACGAATACGTCCGATTTCATCATCGTTCCAATCAGATACTTTAGTATCCTCACTAACTTGGGCTTTCTCTAAAATTTCTTTAGCCCTACTTCTACCGACACCAAAAATATAGGTAAGAGCTATAACTCCCCTTTTCTGTTTTGGTATATCTACACCTGCAATTCTTGCCATAATTACCCTTGTCTTTGTTTAAATCTAGGATTCTTTTTATTAATTACGTACAATCTGCCTTTTCTACGCACAATTTTGCACTCGGCACTCCTCTTTTTTATTGATGCTCTAACTTTCATCCTATATACTTAATATCTATATGTAATTCTCGCCTTAGTCAAATCATAAGGGCTCATTTCTAATTTTACCTTATCACCTGGAAGCAACTTAATATAATGCATACGCATCTTTCCAGAGATATGAGCCGTTACAACATGTCCATTTTCCAGTTCCACTCGGAACATTGCATTGGACAATGCTTCAATTATGCTCCCGTCTTGCTCTATTGCTGCCTGTTTAGCCATAATCTAAGCTACTTTTCTATTTTTACCCGTTTTCATAAGACCATCATAATGCCTATTAAGCAAATACGAATTCACTTGTTGCACCGTATCAATGGCCACACCAACCATAATTAATAGTGATGTTCCTCCATAAAACAAGGCCCATCCTGGTTGTACATCCATAAGCTTTACAACTACGGCTGGTAAAACAGCGAGCAAAGCTAAGAAAATTGATCCTGGTAATGTAATCAAAGACATTATTTTATCAAGAAAATCACCAGTTTCTTTTCCTGGCCTGATTCCTGGGATAAAACCACCGCTCCTTTTAAGGTCATCGGCCATTTTATTCGTAGGAACCGTGATCGCAGTATAGAAGTATGTGAACACGATAATCAAGAAAGCAAATAATATATTATATGCTAATCCAAAGATATCTGCAAACTGAACTTCCATCCATTGTCCTACAGCTGTATTATTAAAAGTCTTTCCTAATAATCCAGGTGCGAACATGATCGCCTGGGCAAAGATAATTGGCATAACTCCTGAAGCGTTCAACTTCAAAGGGATATACTGTCTTGAACCCATAATGTTCTTTTCATATCCTCCAGAAGCTGTTCTTCTGGCGTATTGTACCGGTATCTGCCTCGTTGCCATCACCAATAAAACACTGGCCAGAATAACAAGGAACCAAATGATAATCTCAATCAACATGAACATTAATCCACCATTGTTGTTGGCTGTTCTAGAGATAAATTCCTGTACAAATGATTGAGGTAAAGTTGCTATGATACCAATCATAATCAACAATGAAATACCGTTACCAATCCCCTTGTCCGTAATTTTCTCACCCAACCACATGGCAAAAACAGTACCTGTTACCAAGATGATCACAGAAGGTATAATGAAATTCAACCCTTTACCCAATATAAATGCACTGTCCGGAACTCCCAAAGCTCCTAAACTGTACAAATATGCCGGAGCCTGAACGATACAGATACCGATGGTCAACCACCGTGTGATCTGATTGATCGTTTTTCTTCCGCTTTCTCCCTCTTTCTGCAACTTCTGAAGATAAGGAATAGCTATTCCCATCAACTGAACCACAATAGAGGCCGAAATGTAAGGCATGATTCCCAATGCAAAAACAGAAGCATTGGCAAAAGCCCCTCCTGTAAATGCGTTCAAAATACCTAAAATACCACTGTCCGTGTTGGAAGATAACTCAGCCAACTGTTCGGTATCAATACCAGGAAGAACTATTTGGGCACCAAAACGATAAACCAAAAGCAAACCAAGGGTAATAACTATTCTCCCCCTAAGTTCATCTATCTTCCAAATATTGGATAATGTCTCAAAAAATTTCTTCATAGTGATATGCTTATAAACTTATTACCTCACCACCCGCAGCCTCAATAGCCGCTTTGGCACTGGCAGTAAATTTATGTACAGATACTTTTAGGGGAGCTTTTAATTCACCACCACCTAAAATTTTGATCAAATCGTTTTTACCGGCCAACCTGTTTTCCACAAGAACGTCAATAGTAACTGCATCCTTAACAATGCCGTTATCTACCAATTCCTGAAGTTTATTAAGATTAACACCAGTAAAATCTTTTCTGTTGATATTGGTAAAACCAAACTTAGGTACACGACGTTGCAATGGCATCTGTCCACCTTCGAAACCAATTTTCTTGGAGTAACCAGATCTAGACTTTGCTCCTTTGTGTCCTCTTGTGGCAGTTCCACCTTTTCCAGAACCTTGACCTCTACCAATGGTTTTCCCATCTTTGTGAGTAGATCCCTCTGCCGGTTTTAAATTGTGTAAATTCATAACACCTTATCGTTATTAAGCTTCTTCTGTAGAAACTAAGTGTTCAACTTTATTTATCATACCAAGAATATTAGGCGTTGCTTCATGCTCTACTACCTGGCCTAATTTTCGTAATCCAAGTGCCTCCAAAGTCCTTTTTTGGTTTTGTGGCTTTTTGATACTACTCTTTACTTGCTTAACTTTAATCTTTGCCATAATATCCCTGATTTATCCTTTAAAAACTTTTTCCAAAGAAACCCCTCTTTGTGTTGCAACAGTTTTTGCATCTCTAAGTTGTAACAAGGCATCAAAAGTAGCCTTCACAACGTTGTGTGGGTTAGAAGAACCTTGTGACTTAGAAAGTACATCTTGTACCCCTACTGCCTCCAATACGGCTCTTACAGCTCCACCAGCAATAACTCCGGTACCATGGGAAGCAGGCTGTATGTATACGCGCGCTCCACCAAATTTACCTTTTTGCTCATGAGGAA
>JBFIGS010000113.1:0-9028 GCA_041602195.1 Sediminicola sp.
TGGCCTTTCTGCCAAACACAATTACCTTTCACAAAACCAAACCTTATTATTGGCTACCGGATTTTGTGGTGGCTTCACCACCTTTTCTACTTTTGCTTTTGAAAACTATTCATTTCTCAAGGCCGGCGAACTTCTCAACTTTTCCCTTTATACCCTTTCCAGCATCATTATTGGGGTTATAGCCGTTGCTATAGGCCTCTGGATCTCCAAATTAATCTAACTACAAGACTACCTATTCCATTTTAGAGATAAGCGAAATATAACATTTTGCCTTATTCTTTAAACAATTCGCATTTTATAATCGAAAAATCGGCACTTATGTCAACTATTTTCGATTAGTACTACCAAAAAGCGATTGAACTTCAAAATTATATACTTTAAAAATAGATACCCATAATTTTATGGGGGTTAATTTATTATATACATAAAAATAATACATCTATCCCCTATTATTAGGGGGTGTTAATTTTTTTAACATACATTTGACCCATAATTAATAAATCAATTATGAAAAAAGTAGAGGCAATTATTAGAAAGTCAAAATTTGACGAAGTAAAAAAAGCACTTCATCAAATTGAGGTGAACTTCTTCAGCTACTGGGATGTAACTGGAGTTGGAAATGAAAAACAGGGCCATGTTTATCGCGGAATTTCCTACAGCACATCAGATATCCAAAGAAGATACCTGGTTATTGTGGTTTCCGATGATTTCTTGGACAGAACCGTTAGCACCATTTTAGAGACAGCCAGTACCGGGAATGTAGGCGATGGAAAAATATTTATTTCCGATGTCATCGATGCGTATCGCATTAGGACAAAAGAAAATGGACATTCAGGTATCAACTAACTCAAGTAAAACTTATTAAACATTACAAAAATGGAAGCAGGATTATTTACAGCCAATAATGTTTGGATGATGATTTGTACAGGACTTGTATTCTTCATGCACCTTGGATTCTCCCTTTTGGAGATTGGACTCACCAGACAAAAAAACACGATCAACATATTATTTAAGAATGTATTTATTATATGTGTAGGACTCCTATTATACTATGTAGGCGGTTTTAACCTAATGTACCCTGGGGATTTTAATGGGTATGTAGGTTTTGCAGGATTCGGATTGGATCCGGGAGAAGCGGGAATGACCGTTGAATATGCCAGCGGAGGATACACCTATTGGACAGATTTTCTATTTCAGGCCATGTTTGCCGCTACAGCAGCGACCATTGTTTCTGGAGCAGTAGCTGAACGTATCAAAATAGGTCCGTTTATGATTTTCACCCTTGTATATGTTGGCCTAGTCTATCCAATTGTTGGGTCATGGCAATGGGGAGGTGGATTCCTATCTACCCTTGGAGGTGATGATGCAGGTTTTCATGATTTTGCAGGATCTACTTTGGTGCATTCTGTTGGTGGATGGGCCGCTCTTATCGCGGTGTACCTTTTAGGGCCACGTATCGGTAAATTTGGAGAAGACGGAAAACCAAACGCTATCCCAGGACACAACATTCCTTTCGCAGCAGCTGGAGTATTGATTCTTTGGTTGGGATGGTTCGGATTTAACGGTGGATCAGTACTTTCAGCCGATCCAGCAGGCACTTCATTGGTGTTGGTTACCACAAGTTTGGCAGCAGCAGCAGGTGGCGTAGGAGCATTTATCTTTTCCACCATTCTTTACAAAAATTATGACCTTACCATGTTCTTAAATGGTATTCTAGGTGGTTTGGTAGGAATTACTGCTGGGGCAGACTTAATGTCTCCTTTAGAATCTATCATTATAGGTGGAATAGCAGGTGTAATTATTGTATTTGGAGTAGCACTTATTGATAAAATAAAATTGGATGATCCTGTAGGAGCTATTGCAGTTCACTTGATCTGCGGTATCTGGGGTACCCTGGCCGTAGGTATTTTCGGAGCAAAAGCCGGAGGAGATCAATTCCTTTATCAATTAGCCGGAGTTGGTGCAGCAGCTATATTTTGCTCACTATCAGCCTTCATCATACTTTATACACTTAAGAAAACTACAGGTATACGAGTATCCAGGGAAGAAGAAATCGAAGGATTGGATCTTCACGAACACGGAATGGATGCCTATCCAGATTTTAGATTGAACCAACATTAATCAGTATACAACAAATAAAAACGGAGCGTTTTGCAGAACGCTCCGTTACATAACCTTTTCACAATTAAACATCACGAACAATAATTCATCGTTCCTTTTAAATAAGGACAATTAAACCATTGAAATATGAAAACGATTATCCATACAAAGTACGTAAAAAAATTAGTTTTTTTAGCTATAGCTTTATTAACAACTGGACTTTTTGCACAGGAGGAAGAAGCAGAAACAACACCTAAATTTTCATTGAGCGGATCTGTAGATGCCTACTACCGCGCTAACCTAAATGCCCCTAATGATGAGGATGCAATTGCACCGGGATCTTCATTCGCAAACCTACCAGGATTTGCCTTGGGTATGGCAAATGTTATTGCCAGCTATGAAGGGGAAGATGTTGGTTTTGTGGCCGATCTTGTTTTTGGACCTCGCGGTACCGATGCTATTTTTGCATCCCCAATGTATTCCGCCACAGGAAACATAGTTAACCATCTTTATGTTTACTGGAATGTTAGTGACAATGTAAAATTGACCTTTGGTAACTTCAATACCTTTTTAGGGTACGAGGTTATTTCACCTGTAGCCAACTTTAACTACAGTACATCTTACCTATTCTCTTATGGTCCGTTCTCCCATACAGGTTTAAAAGCCGATTTTGATCTAGGTAACGAATGGTCGGCCATGGTTGCAGTATTGAACCCAACCGATCTTACTGAATTTAATCCAACAGGGAACTACGCCTTTGGAGCACAATTGGGCTATAGTGGTCAATATTTAAACTTTATTACCGATGACGGAGCGTATGAAATCGACTTTACAGGAGGTTTTGATGTGTCTGATGAGTTTTTCTTGGGAATAAACGCAGCATATTTTGACAATGACGGAGTAGGTTTTGCCGGTGCAGCTTTATACCCACAGTACGCTACTTCCGATACTTTCACCATTGGATTAAGAGGTGAATATTTCACTGAAACTGGCGACTTTGGTGCCATTGGAACAGGAGTTGAAGATTCTAGTGTATTCGCAGTGACCTTAACTGGAAGTGCTACTATCGGAAATTTAATTATTAAACCAGAATTGAGACTGGACAATGCGTCTGATGATGCATTTATTGACAACGACCTTGCCCCGACAAAGAGTCTTTCCTCATTTGTATTGGCAGCCGTTTATTCTTTCTAAATCTTAAGTAGCTTAGTTAATATATTCTAAAAACTCCTAGCAGTAACTGCTAGGAGTTTTTTATTTATCACCGGGCGAAAATGCCTTAACCCCAGCCATAACCTTTAAAGACATGGAATTAATTGTTGGGACAATTGGGCAGGAATATTTTTTATTGTAGGCGCAATAAGGATTATAGGCCCTATTAAAATCTATGATCAAGCTATCTCCGTCAGGTATACTTAAGTCGATATAACGCCCCCCAGTATAGGTTTCCTCTCCGTTGGTCTCATCTAAAAAAGGAAGGAACAAATAGTCCTTATATTTCTCCTCCATCATCAGTTCCTGGTTCTGATAAACTTCCAATTGATACTGTCTGCCCTTTAAAGAAAAATAAGCCACCCCATAAGTTACTTCCTTTGATTTTCTATCCGTTGTTGTGGGCATCATAAAAGGTACTGCTTCAGGGGTCCGTACAAATTTTGCCACCACCCTATAGGTAGTATCAGGTTGAAAAAAAGACAGTCCATCAAAATCCATGCGATATCGATCAGGCAAAGGGGAAGACTCAGGGTCTTTGAATTCTTGATTCATTTTTTTCTGAAATTCCAGAATTTCCATAAGGGCAGAAGACCCATTGACTGGGATATCAACCTTGGTTTCAGCATGATATTTCTTTTCTTTACATCCAAGGGCAAGCAAAAGCAGTATCAAATATAAATTTCTCATTTCTATGGCTTCAAGTCGTTCGAATTGTAAAAATACAACATACCAAATTTTATCGAGGGTTGTTGTCCAATAGAATTAAATGGACCCTGAATCGCTATACCATTATCCTGTTAAAATTTTCATGAATTTCAACCCTTTAAGTTTTTAAAGAATCAGGTTTGGGGGTCATATAATTTGACTGTATTTTATGCTGATTATACGATCATTTAGTATTTCACTTGAGCTACATTGATATATTCAAGGACAATTACAGCACAATTATAATCTGTGTAGCTGCATTTAATTACTTTTACTTTTGAAAAAATACACCAACAAATACCAAAAAAATGGGTAGAGCTTTTATAATTTTCACGGCTTTTATAAGCATCCTATTTACTGGATGCGAAAAAAAAGAAGGATCAAAAAATATTCCTGAGGCTAAAAAACATCTGCCCAATATTGTACCCAATAGGTATAACGTGGCCTTTTTGATCATGGATGGCACCTTTAACACAGAGTTCACTGCGCCCTATGATATTTTTCAACACACCCAGTTTAGGGAAGGAATCAAAGCAATGAATGTATTTACAGTGGCCAACACCCTCAAGCCAATAACCACATTTGAAGGCCTGCGAATCCTGCCCGATTACGATTATACCGCGGACGTTTTGCCACAAATAGATATATTGGTAGTTCCCAGTGCAGAACACCATCTGGACAGCGATCTAAGGGATACTGTCATGATCAATTTTATAAAAATGGTCGACAAAAAGGCCCAATTCATGACATCCCATTGCGATGGTGCTTTTGTTTTGGCCAAAGCGGGGCTATTGGATAAGGTCACTTCCACCACTTTTCCAAGCGATATTGAAACTTACCGAAATAAATTTCCAAACCTAAAGGTACAGGATAGCGTTCTGTTTGTTCACGACGAAAAATATATTACCTCAGCAGGAGGAGCCAAAAGTTTTGAAGCTGCGCTCTATTTATGTGAACTACTATACGGCAAGGAGATTGCACAATCCTTAGCCAAAGGTCTTGTAATTGATTGGGATCTCGATAAAATTCCTCACCTTATTGTTCCTTAATCCCATAACGGGCATCATCCAGGTATTTGGTCACCAATTCATTAAATTCTGGAGTTATTCTTAGTAAAGCAGTATGCTCCAAATTATATAAGGTTTCTTTATCTGTAAATCCATTTTTAAGCAATTCCTCCATATAAAAAAGGGCGGTACCATAATCCTCTATTTTAGAGCTAAGGGATATTATTTCCAAATATGGGTCATATCCTTTAGGGTCTGTTATAGTTTTTAACATGAAGACGAAAAGCAAAGCATCCTCATCTACCACCTTTTCCTTTTTCAACATATCTTCAGTATCGTCAACCAAGGCATTCACATAGCCATATAGTCGTTTTCCCATTTGGCGTTCTGCTTCATTTTGGCTCTTTTCATATTTCTTTAGATCCTCCATCTGAAAGTTCCACCACCCTAAATTATTGAAATTATAGGTAAGTACGTCTTCTTCCAAATAATAGGAATAATCTTCTTTAATCAGCGATTCCTTAAAAAATACATTGTTCTCGTTTCGCTTTTGGGTTCTAAATAGTTTGTCCTTTTTCAGGGTCTTCAATTTTTCCTTTAACTCATCCACTTTTAAGTGAACCCGATAAACCGATTGTGTTTCCTGAATCAATTTTTCGGCCTTCAATAATTTATTGGAGGCTATCAAACTATCAATTTCAGCCAGGTTAGCCTCATAGCTCTGATTTAAAAATGTTTCGTTCAGGGGTATACTCCCTTTTGCCATAGATGACAATGTGAATATTTGCATGGCCTTTTGTAACTGGTGTTGCTCTTGCAACCTATTTCCATTGTTCATCAAAAGCAGTTGATTTGGAAACTTTAAACCATTCAGTACTAACTCGTCGGCCAACATAATAGGATAGTTGTAATCCTCCTTGCTAACTATCCCAATATAATGGAACATGTTTTTTGTACTTAAAACCTCTACATTGCCCAGAGATCCGCCAATAGAAACCACCCCATCAATATTTGGAACAAACACAGGCACAATACTAGCAAGCCTCCCACCATTGCCAATTCCCCCGGTATAGATTCTTTTGGAGTGTATTGAAAACAGCTGGAATGTTTTATTGAACATCCGGTTCGATATCAAAATGTTTTTGGAAATGGGGAGTGAATCATGAATACTATTTGAAGCAGCTAAAATATATCCTTCCTTCTCTGCAGCATCTTGAAAGAACCGCACCAATTGCCTTCCCCTACCCAACTCATCAAAAAGAAAGATCACCGGCCAATTTTTTGATATTTCAAAGTTCTTAGGGAGATATAATGCGAAAGATTCCTGAATAGAATCATTAATGATTACCGAATCTGTGACCACCCCTCTTTTAAATGTCCATTCTTGGGCGGTTAAAAGTACCGTACTACCAATAAACAAAAGGAAAATAATTTTTTTCATAAAACAGAATGCATCAAAAATCTAGCCAAATTAATCATAACATAAAGTTAATCAATTCCTTGTTGCCCATAGAATATAATAAGTTATTTTAATGGGGCTTAAACCTTTATTTAAGTATCGACAAGGCGTATTAATTAATTCTTCTCTTTTTTATAGGGGCATCAGAAACTACATCGGAAAGGATGATATGGGTCCTTGTCTCACCATACTGAATCAATCTATCTATAAAATGTTCCAAATGAAATTGATCCTTTAATACCACCTCCATAATTATATTTTCATTACCTGTGATCCTGTAGCAGTTCAAAACCTCCTCAAAGGTGACTACAGTATCCAGAAATGGCTTCAATTTGCCCATAAAAGCGCGGAGGGTGATTATGGCACGGAGTTGATATCCCGTCTGCGTATGTGATACCACTGCCTTATAACCTTCCAATATACCCATGTCCTCCATTTTCTTGACACGTTCCGCCACTGCAGGCGGGGTAAGCCCTACTTTACGACCAATATTGGCAAAGGATTCCCTCGCATTATCCTGAAGACATTTTAGGATTCCCCAATTTAAATCATCGATCTTTATATTCAATTCTTTTTTCTTTAAATAATTTATTTTCAATAGCTAAATTACAATATTGCTTTTAAATCCAAAGATATTATTACTGAATACTACGTAATTTTATAATATAATTATTGGTGAAACTAAAAAATGTCCTATAAAAATTTACGTACGGTGCCTGTATATCGAAAGGCTTTGGAACTCTGCACAATGAGCAGGGAAATAGCTGCGTATGTTTCATACAATAAAGATCTCTTATTGTTATATCAATCCAATAGCTTACGGGATATTATTGCGGATTCTTTGATAACCGATTCCATACTCATTCCACAGAAAATTGCTCAGGCAGAATGCACGGAATCTTATGATGTACGCTTAAAAAGTGTAGCTCTAATTAATATAATGATACGAAACATCCTCTCCTATTGCAATGGATTGGAAAAAGACGGAGTAAAAGAAAAGGAATACATCAACTTACTGAGAAGGGAAATAAAACTTTTTAGAAGGCTATACAAAAAATGGAAGAAATCCCTTAAAGGGGATAATGGCGACGCCAATTGGGGATTGAACGAATCCTTTGGATTTTAGATTACTACCCTTATAATTCCATCAAAAAACAAAAGCCTCGATTTTCATCGAGGCTTTTTACTGTTACATATTTCTTCTATACTGCCCTCCGACTTCAAAGAGAGCGTTTGTAATTTGACCTAAGGAGCACACTTTAGTGACATCCATCAATTTTTCAAAGATATTTTCATTATTGACAGCCCTATCCTGAAGATCCGATAGTTCCTTTTCCACTATATCGGCGTTGCGACTCTGAAGATTTTGAAGCGTTGCAATCTGCGCCTGTTTTTCTTCCTCAGTGGCCCTGATTACCTCTACCGGTAAAATTGTAGGCGAACCCTTGGAACTCAAAAAGGTATTTACTCCAATAATTGGAAATTCTCCTGTGTGCTTCAACGTCTCATAATAAAGACTTTCTTCCTGTATCTTGGAGCGCTGGTACATGGTTTCCATAGCCCCCAAGACTCCGCCTCTTTCGGTGATTCTGTCAAATTCCAACAATACGGCTTCTTCTACCAAATCTGTCAATTCTTCTATAATAAATGACCCCTGTAACGGATTCTCATTTTTTGTCAAGCCCAACTCCTTATTAATGATCAATTGAATAGCCATAGCCCTCCTAACCGATTCCTCCGTAGGCGTTGTAATTGCCTCATCATATGCATTGGTGTGCAAGGAATTACAGTTATCATATATAGCGTACAATGCCTGTAAAGTGGTACGTATATCGTTAAAATCTATTTCTTGCGCATGCAAGCTCCTACCTGAAGTCTGAATGTGGTATTTCAACATTTGGGCCCTTGGATCGGCACCATATTTATGCTTTAACGCCTTGGCCCATATCTTCCGGGCTACTCTACCGATTACTGCATATTCCGGATCTATTCCATTGGAAAAGAAGAACGATAGGTTGGGACCAAATTTATTGATATCCATTCCTCTACTCAAGTAATACTCTACATAGGTAAATCCATTGGAAAGTGTAAATGCCAATTGAGTTATAGGGTTTGCACCGGCCTCAGCAATATGATATCCAGATATGGATACGGAATAGAAATTACGGATCTCATTCTCAATAAAGTATTCTTGAACATCTCCCATGAGACGCAAGGCAAATTCAGTAGAGAATATACAGGTATTTTGCGCCTGATCTTCCTTTAAAATATCGGCCTGAACAGTTCCCCTTACCTGGTTCATTGTAGTCTTTTTAATGGAGGCATACACTTCTTTGGGCAGAACTTGGTCACCTGTTACTCCTAAGAGCATCAGTCCCAACCCGTCATTCCCTTTAGGAAGTTCACCGTTATACCTTGGTCTTTCCAAGCCCTTATCCTCGTAAATGGCATTGATTTTAGCCTCTACTTCCTTCTCCAGACCATTTTCCTTAATATACTTTTCACAATTCTGATCTATGGCGGCATTCATAAAAAACCCTAA
>JBFIGS010000114.1:0-8882 GCA_041602195.1 Sediminicola sp.
AATGTATTTAAATTACAATATGATATACTGTTAATTTTCGAGCCGAATTTAAATTTTAAAACCCCAGTAAAATCAAGGGTTTTTGGAAAATCCATATTCCAAAATGTTAAACATATATACGAGTTCCATCGAAAAAAAGTCTAATTGAGACAAAAAAAAATCCAAAAAAGACTCTTTTAGATAAAAAATTGATAGACATAAGGTACAAAAAACCAGTAAGTTACAACCTTTCTTTTTGTTAATAATTAAATTTTGCGCCTCCGATAGGACTTTGGTGGGTCTGCCTAGGTATAGTTCATCACAAAAAAAGGATATTAAACTGGTTGGTTGCCATTACAGTTCAGGAAGTGGTTAATAGCTTATTGTCGTCGGAAATCCACAGAAAAGGCCCTAAGTAATCAATTTAGGGATTAGTATACTGGAATTTGGTGGGTTTTACTTAATACTTTTTTAGTATATAATTCCAATGGAATCTTTTGAATAGTCCTATATAAAGATATAAGGAAACATGTTTAATATTAAGCTTTTTATTGGATTTAAGTACTGATTTGTTGAGAACAGATGTAATACAGAATACTTGCTCAATACCTTTTTCTTTCAATGCTTTATAACAATGATATCGTAAGTATGGGGCAAGATTTTTTCCTCTATGACTTTCAAAAGTATAAAGATTTAAAATATATGCCTGATTGCTCCTTAGCTTAAAGGTTCTCTGATTATTGATAACATCGTTAAATTTTGCAAATATAATTGACACTATTTCATCATTATGCCTAAGTCCCATGCAGAGCTGACCGTTTTGTATATCTTTCTTTAATTCATTATAATCCCATCCGGTTATAGGGTACATATTCCCTATTTCATCGGCTTCAACTGTTACAACTTCATAAGTATTAGAAGCATCTTTTATTACCGGTTCTTTGCTATTTTCCAGTTTTTCTTCATCCCAATAATATAGTTCTATATCCAAACCTATTCGAGATAATAAATCTCTAAGTGTAAATAGAATTAACCCATTTTTTATTCTATCCCGCACCATTCGAATTTTATAGAATCTTTGTTTTTCAATTGTTTTCATCTTTTATGATTTTACTGGAATAAGTAATATCCTAAAGTTTAATCTTGCTATTAAATATCAACTGCTCTTTTATCAACAACTTTTCAGCAAGGATGGCCTAATTAAAATACCCAATCCAACAACAAAAGATATGAAGCTGGATTGGGCATTTACTTTTTCATGTTATGAAGTAGTTGTCAATAGCTTATTGTCGTCCCAAATCCAAATCCCATATCGCTATCATAATGTGTTGAAATGCCCATATTTCTGGTAACAATATATTTCAATCCGGTCATATATTCCTTATCCGTATTTACCATAAAAGCCCATCTTATTCGCGGTGAAATTGGAATGTCCTCCCGCATTAACTGGAAACGCACATTACCGTCATTAAACATCTCACCTTGCAATTTAACCAGTAACGGCAACGTATATTCTGCTCCCAAACTCAAAACTGCTCTCTGGTCTTTTGTGTTCGTTTGTCCAAACAGGTTTTTTTCCACTTCCCCATTTTGTTTTCTGTAGCGCCAATCGAAACCCACAAATGGCATTAACCATTGGTTCTTTCCAAGATATCGTCCTATATGTGTTTCTGCTTCGTAACCGTGTTCATCATGATAACCCAATCGCCATTCTGTACCAAAACTCCATCTTGTATTCTGCAACATCAGCATACCATCATTTCCATTTGTCGCAAAATCATTTTCTGCCATAAAGTGAAGCTTATTACTTTCTGCCTGAAGTTTTTTGTAGGCCCATTTCTTGTCTGGCAAATAGGGGTTTGGAGCTTGATTTTCATATGAAAACACCCTGTTCATCCCAGCCATCATATGGTATAAAATATGGCAATGAAAAAACCAATCCCCCTCAACATTTGCCAAAAACTCTATGGTATCCGTTTCCATCGGCATAATGTCGAGTACATTCTTTAATGGTGCATTTTCCCCTTGACCATTCAAAACCCTAAAATCATGACCATGAAGGTGCATTGGGTGGCGCATCATTGACCCATTATATAGGGTTATCCTTACATTTTCACCTTTTTTTATCAAGATCTTATCACTTTCAGAAAGGACCTTGTTGTCCATACTCCAAACATAGCGGTTCATGTTTCCCGTAAGTTCAAATCTAAGTTCACGCACCGGAGCATCTTTGGGCAAGGTTGTGGGGAAAGGCGCTTTTAACATGCCATAGTTTAAAGTGACAAGGTCTTGATCTGTGTTGGTTGAATGCTTGGAATGGTCCATTTTTTCGTCCATCTGCCTTTTATCCATTTTCATATCGGGATGCCCGCTTATTTCTGGATACATCACCGTATTCATGTCCATTTTCTGCAGCGACATATCCATACCCATATCATCCATGCTCCCGTCCATATTCATCATATCGTTCATCATCTTCATTCCTTCAAAATATTTTAGTTTCGGCATTCTGCTTTTAAGCTGAATTATACCATTACCTAAATAAATTGAAGCCGATTTTGTTCGATCCTCCGGAGTGGCCAAAAACTCATAGGCCGTATTTTCATTTGGAATCGTAACCACAACATCATAAGTTTCTGAAACCCCTATGATTAATCTATCTACCTCCACTGGTTCAACGTCATTACCGTCATTGGCGACGACTGTCATTTTACCGCCAGCATAGTTTAGCCAGAAATAAGACGATGCACCACCATTGGAAATACGTAAACGGACCTTTTCACCTGCTTTGAATTGGGAGAGCTTACTTTCATTTTCTCCATTTATCAAGAATTTGTCATAATACACATCGCTAACATCCATCGCCAGCATTCTTTTCCATTCATTTCCCAATTTGGTTTTAAAATGACCTGCTTTGATTGCCTCTGAATAGCTTTGAACGGTTCCCTTCTTTATGGCCGACCAGTCATTTGCATTATGTAGCATGCGGTGGACATTTTCGGGTTTGATATCTGTCCATTCACTTAAAATAATGGGTGCCTCAGGCAAATCGTCTATGCCCTTTCTAAAAGTGGGATCATCCTTTTTTTTCAATAATATAAGCGATCCATACATCCCGATCTGCTCTTGTAGTCCACTATGGCTATGATACCAGTGTGTTCCATTTTGAATGATTGGAAAACGATAGGTAAACGTTTCATTGGGTTCTATTGGCATTTGTGTGAGGTAGGGCACACCGTCTTCCTTATTTGGCAGATAAAGACCGTGCCAATGCAAGGAGGTACTTTCTTTTAATTTGTTGTGCACTACAATTTCTGCAATGTCACCTTCGGTAAAGGTGAGTGTAGGCATGGGGATTAAACCGTTTACTGCAATCGCCCTTTTTTCCTTACCGGAATAATTGACGATGGTATCGGTAACGGTTAAATCATAACGAACAATATTTTGGGCAGTTATAATATGTGTTGATAGTATTGCTATAAATACGATCAGGCATTTAAATTTTTTGTTCATTTTTTTATTCCTCAAGTGTTTCAACAATTTTACCACAGCCCATCATTTGCGAACCATAATAAGGATTTTTTATGGTTTCCTCCTTGCTCAACCAATTGGCTCCCATACCATTATTTGCCATCGGACAAAATTGATAGTATATAGTAGATTCTTGTTTTGAAACTTTCATTATCTCATAGATGTTTTTAGATAGTGAGTGAAAGTGGCTCCTTTGTTGGCCAATGACTTTTGTATCCGCAATCTTTGCTGCATCCTCCTTTATATTTTTCAAAACTTTCATCCATCCCATATGGACGTCCATTGAAAGTTGATCCATTTTCACTTCATTTACGGCATTTAAAAGCATTTTAGCGTTTGTAGAAGCCAATACCCCATCTGTTTTAACCAAGGCATCCTTTACAGCAAAATAATTATCGTAGACTCCTGATAGTGGATTTGCACCCTGGACCTCGATTATTTTATTTGCATGTGCCGAATGGTCCATGAATGCCATATCAGATTTTGGCTTATCCATATTAGCGGATACCTCAACTGCTCTGTCATATTGACAACAACTTGGCAAATTCAAGTAGGTATCCTCTGGTGCTAAAAAGCTTTCGTTATCATATCCAACCAAGGCTATACGTTTAAGAATGTCTTCCTTGGAAGTTTTAACGCTATCGTATGTAAGCGTAGCAACTTTGGAGTCCTTGTCCCAATTGACACTGGATTCATTATCTATGCTACCGGCCTTTTCTATTGTGCTTTTACACATGCTACAATTTCCGAGGATTTTTACGTTTTCGGATTTTTGATTTTTAACTTGTGCGAAAGACGCTGATATTGAAAGTGCCATTAGCACCAAACTGATTATTTTTATCGATTTCATAGTAGCAAATTTTAAATTATGGAAAAATAAATTATACGAGCAAAAGGCTTGTGTGAAATAATTTCAAACCTACCTATGGATCAGTCATCCATAGGGAAAATTAGTCAATGTAGAGCGGTTTCTTCCCTCCTTAAAGATACTAAATTAAACAGCTTTATTTGACCATTTAATGGAGCAGCCTTTTATATTACATGCATCATATTATCGTTATCGCATATATTTTCAAATTCATGGATATGGCGTTACTGCATGCTTTATTTGGATATGACTTGCTTCACTTCCCCACAGGTCATCATCGCCTCACCATAATAAGGGTTGCGGATTTCCTTTTCCCAACTCAGCCAATCTGCCCCTTTGTTCTTATTGGCCATAGGACAGTTTTGAACAAATAGCGTACTAGAAATCTCCTTTAAATTAGTACTGATGGAGATTATGTTTTCCGAAAGGGTGATAAAATGATCCCGTTGACTGCCTAGATCGGCAGTGTTGGATATTTTAGTGAACATTTCAACAATCTTATTCAAATGTTCCTTTGTCATTTTATCAAGATCTGCTTCAATTATTTTCTTTAGGCCATTTAATGCTAATTTGGATGATGAACCTGCCTGCTCCGGGTTGGAAGCCACCAGGGCATCTTTTACATCCATATAATTTCCTATTATGGACATAAGGTCTTTTTGAACTTCTTTGGGGATATCCATTTTCATACTGGTTGCGGTATTCCCCCCTTCCATTCCTGCACCTGTATGCCCTTCGTGTCCGGTCATTGTCTTTCCTCCTTCATCGTTCATCATGGATTTTTTGCCTTTGAGCTGTGCTGCGGCATCCACAGTAAAAGTGCCATTGGTCACTATTTCCGTTCCATTCTCCAATCCTTCCAATACTTCATAACTCCCATCAATAATAGTTCCAAGTGATACTTCCCTCATTTCAAAAACCGGTGCTTCACTATCCGTTTTTACATACACCACAGATCTTTCCCCTGTCCATAGAACAGCGGTCTCCGGAATTGTTACCCGATCTTCCATGGTACCGGCAGACAACATAATAGAACCTTGCACAAACATCCCTGGCTTAAGTAATCCGTCCTTATTCTGTAGGACTGCCCTCACCTCAACGGTTCGCTTATTGGAATTCAATATGGGATCTATAAACGAAATTTTGGCTTTCAACTTTGAGTTGGGATAGGAGTTTGCTACTATGGTCATAGCCTGATTCTTTTTAAGACTGCCGACTTGGTTTTCGTATGAATCAAATACGGCCCAGACCGAACTTAAGTCTGCTATGGAGAACAATGCAGCACCTTGTTTTATGTAATCTCCCTCTTCCACCATTATTTTTGAAACTGTTCCTGAGGTATTGGCATACACGGGAAAGTTTTCTGTGACCTTGCCACTGTTCTCTATTTGTGCTATCTGTTTTTCAGAGAGCTTCCATAGTTTCAATTTATTTCTGACCGCTTTGTACAAATCAGGTTGTGTTTCCTTCAGCCTTGTTGCTGTAAGTAGCTCTTGCTGCGCGGACACCAGTTCTGGCGAATAAATTGTTGCTAGTAGCTGTCCTTTTTTTATTTCCTCCCCTTCATAATTTACATTGAGCTTCTCTATTCTACCTCCAAAGTAAGCGGCTTGCGTACCGTTGATTTCCTCATTTTCCACTATTTTGCCGGACAAGGTTAGGACGCCTTCCGCAGTATTCCCATCACCTATAACCAATGTTTTAATATTGGCCAAGGCCATGGCATTTTTGGTCATTTTAAATTGGTTCATCGCAAGGCCATCTGCCCCAGATTCGGCAGGAATCAGGTCCATGCCACAAATAGGGCAATCTCCTGGTTCTGGCTGCATAATCTGTGGGTGCATAGAACAGGTCCACATTTTGCCACTCGCTATTTCTTCGCTATGGTCATGTTCTTTTGTAGTACCATCATTGCTGCTACCACCAAAAATAAGGTAGCCGGCCATTACACCAATTATCACAGCCATACCTATGTATAAAATATTCTTCTTCATAGCGTTAATTATTTATCCTTAGCCAATTTTATTGTTTGCTTTCCATTTTAAGTTCGCTTTTAATTGCCTTTTTCCACTTACGCATAGTTGGGGAACTAACATACCACAGGGTAAAACCACTCAATACGGTAATCAATCCCAATAGGGAAAAAGCCCTTAAAATAATATTGTTGAAATTGTCTCTCCCCTCGTAATCCATGGTATGGGTCATCCACAAAAAATCGAACCAACGCCAATCCCTATGTCTGAGTGTTTTAAACTTGCCATCCGCAGCGGAGACATAGGCCTTGATGTTCTCTGGGGTGTCATAGGATATCACATAAGCAGGCAAGGGACCTCCCCTATATTCATGGTGCTTACCGGTCTCCGTGATTCTCTCAATTCCCAAAACTTTCATTCCAGATATCATGTTCTTCTTAGCCACCTTCAATGCTTCTTCTTCGGAAATTTCATTTTTCAATTCCCCAGTCTGGGCATGTACCAGTTGCGTATGGTTTATTAAATAATAGGGCTCATCCGCAATATCCAGTAATTCCAAGGACATTACTTCCGAGGCATTGGGTATGGCTGTTGGACTCAATAAATTGGCAAACAATTTATGGTTCATTTCCGTATTATGAAAATGATCCCCATGGATCTCATCTAAATCCGTCCAACTGAAGTACAGCCCACTGATGGTCCACATTAAAAATTGAATTCCTAGAAAAAGTCCCAAATAACGGTGGGTCTTTCTAATTTTCGTTGCTGTTTTTCTTTTGATCATTTCTTTGGTTATGATTTAACTTTAAAGGGAAAACTAACTTTTACTTTCTCCCAAATAAGAGTAATATTTCCTTCTGTATTGTTGGTTTTGGTTATTTGGTATTCTAAATGTTCTTTGACTTCCTCTTTGACTTCTGGGGTGACCTTTACACGAAGTACATCATCATTTTCATTGTATTCATCTTTTCCATGTTGATCCCAATTTGTATTAAATATAATGGTCCATTCATTCTTACCGGGAATAGTGAAAAACCCGTATTTACCTGCCTTTAATGATTGCCCATCAATTTCAAGATCCTCGTTCGTTTCTATCCAAGTTGCCATATGTGCACCAGCTTGCCATACCTGTCCGTAACCTACCAGTCCGCCAAAAATAATACGGTCCCTTACGCCAGGTGAGGAATAATCTATATGAACATGTGCATCGCCAATCATTGCCATTGCAGAAGTATGGGGGCTCAGAATTTTCTTATTGGTGGTTTGCATAGGTTCACTCATGGTCCCATGGTCGGAATGCATCTCGCTCGGATCTTTTGATTCTGTACTCTTGGTTTCTTTACATGAGAACACCAAAAACGCTAAAAAAATGTAATAATAATACTTCATAATTATCCTTATTTAATATTTGTTGATCGTAAACGCAAAGCATTGGCTATGACCGATACAGAGCTAAAACTCATCGCTGCTGCGGCTATCATAGGTGATAATAATATTCCAAAAAATGGGAATAGGACTCCCGCCGCTATAGGTACACCTAGAGTGTTATAGATCAAAGCGAAAAATAAATTTTGTTTGATATTCTTCATCACCTTATCACTAAGGTTTCTCGCTTTAACTATTCCGATTAAGTCTCCTTTCACCAGGGTAACCCCTGCACTTTCAATGGCTACATCCGTACCTGTGCCCATGGCAATGCCCACATCGCTTTTCGCCAATGCCGGGGCATCATTGATGCCATCCCCGGCCATGGCAACCACCTTACCTCTTTTTTGGAGGATCTCCACTTCTTTCAATTTGTCCTCCGGCAACATGGACGCTTTAAAATCTGCCAAGTTCAATTCTGTTGCTACCGCTTGGGCCGTTTCGTGATTATCCCCTGTCATCATGATTACATCAATTCCCTTGGCCTGCAATTCTTTAATGGCTTTGGCACTGGTTTGTTTGATTTTATCTCCAATTACGATAAAACCAACACCTTCTTTATCTATGGAAAGGTAAGAAACAGTTTTTCCCTGCCTTTGATAGGATTTAGCCTCATCTCCCATATCCTGCGGAATCACCGCGCCAGCATACTCCATCATTTTATCATTGCCCAAGGCCACCTTTTTACCACTAACGATTCCTTCAACGCCTTTCCCTGTAACCGCATTAAACCCTTCTGTTTCGAAGAGTTCAACACCTTGATCTTTACCATATTTAACGGTAGCCTCCGCCAGAGGGTGCTCACTGTATTGATTTATGGAAATAATATATTGAAGTACTTCCTTATTGGAATAGTTGTCGCTTGAAGCACCTACCGTTTCCACAGTAGGTTTGCCTTCTGTTAAGGTCCCCGTCTTATCCACGATCAGGACATTTACTTTTGCCAATTTCTCCAAGGCCTCGGCATTTTTTATCAGAACCCCATTCTGGGCTCCCTTCCCTACCCCGACCATTACGGACATGGGGGTAGCCAACCCCAAGGCACAGGGGCATGCTATAATTAAAACTGCAATGGCATTCACCAGTGCATATACATAGGCCGGATC
>JBFIGS010000115.1:0-8815 GCA_041602195.1 Sediminicola sp.
AAATCGGGAAAACCAATTATTTTAGTGTTGATGAATGGAAGGCCTCTGACCCTCGAATATGAATCCAGGACAGTGGATGCTATTTTAGAAGCGTGGCAACCAGGAACCATGGGTGGTGCGGCTATAGTGGATAATTTATTTGGGGTTCATAATCCCAGTGGAAAATTACCGGTAACCTTTCCAAGAAATGTAGGCCAGATTCCTATCTACTACAACATGAAGAATACCGGGAGGCCCATAGACCCGAACAGTCCAAGCCTAGATTATAGATCAAACTATATTGATTCGCCCAACACTCCTTTGTACCCTTTTGGTTACGGCCTAAGCTATACAGAATTTTCGTATTCAAAAGTTACTTTGGATAAAAACAAGATTGGATTTGATGAATCGCTAACAGCATCTGTTACCATTAAAAATACTGGTAAAATGGCGGGGGAGGAAATTGTACAATTGTATATTCGTGATTTGGTGGGTTCAGTGACACGACCTATTAAAGAATTAAAAGGATTCAAAAAAATAATGTTGGAACCAGGTCAAGGACAAACGGTTGAATTTTCCATTTCATCCAAGGACCTTCGTTTTTACAATCGACAGATGGACTTTACTGCAGAGCCTGGGGATTTTGAATTATTTATTGGAACAAATTCTGATACAGAAAATAAAACTTCCTTTGAACTTATCAAATAAATTAATGAAAGCCCGAGCTTTTAATTTATTTTGAAGATTGGGCTTTTATAATTACTTGCCGCTTTCCATAACGCTCCGCGATAAATGCGATGATCAATAGCTGTGACATATGATAGATCATGACTGATAAAATATAGATACTTGCATTGATGCTATGGCCGAACATGATTTTGGCTATTACGGATCCATGGACCAAAGATTTTTTAGATCCGCAGAACAAAGCGGTAACACGATCTTCTGTGGAAAATCCCAATTTTTTGGAAATGAGATTCACCACTAGCATTACCAAAAGGAAAAGTGCCAATATAGCAGCATACAGCAGTAAAAGAACTTCTAATTGCATTCCGGAAAATAAGTTGGTATTGAAGGAGAGGCAAAAACTTGAATACACGATAAGAACGATAACTGTTTTGTCAAAATAGCCAATCAAAGTACTCTTCTTGACCCGATTTCAAAAAAGCCATACAAACGCCTTTCTTTTTTGGTCCTTCTCGATCTAGGCTGGAGGCTACTTCTTTCGTAAAGGACCGCTATTATCTTATGTTCCCGCAGATCACTGTCTCCTTCCCAATCTTTCAACTGATGCTTTTATTCATTTTTTGTTCGGGGTCATGGTACTTTGGATCGCTAAAAATTTAATATTTGCTGTCTTTAGAGGGTGTATACATGGCCATAAGTCTTATGATTCTTGGTGGGTACAACAATCAAAATACCATATGTAGTACTTAAGTTTCTTCCTTATTCAGTTCTAAGGAAATTAGAAGTTCACAACAAAGTACTTCCAAGCAAGTGATATAATGTGCTGTAAATCAAACAGATATATTGTGGTTAAAAAATAAATAGGTTATTCACAACATTTTATTGGAGGAAGGGTAAATAATTGGTTAATTACGCTAAAATTCACTTAATCGATAAAATCATACATTTCATCGATAAATAATTAAAATTGCTATAGTTGTGGGAGGGAAGGCATTAGTGATTCAGGAAAATAGGGTGATGAATAGGATTCTAGAACGCCATTTTTTATCCAAAGGCTATCAATGTTTGGCCTTGCATTCCCTTGATGCTGTTAAGGGCATAATCGCCCATCCAAAATATGACCTTGTCGTTACTGATCTGCTTTTCCAAGGTATACGTTCCGTAGATTATATTGTAGAACTGACCTCCTTGATTCAATACCAGCGATTTGTTGTTGTTACATCCTTGGGACAGGAAAGGATGAAACGTCAAATTATGAAACTGACCAAGCTTGATGGATATTACGATTTTCCGGTAGATTTAGATAGTATGAATTAAAATATAAGTTATGCGTTCCCCCGACATATTTACGCTTATAGAGATTTCTTGCTTTTTTTTAGGGTGCAACATTGTGCTGATGATCCTAATGGTTCAATATAGAAAGTATAGAGGCAAAAGATTGTCCAATCTCGAAGCCGTTTTTGCTGATTGTGTAAGTTCCTACCTATACCCTCGGCCCGGAGAACAAATCACCTCTGCTGAAGTTGGTGAGGCTCTTAGTAAAGCTGGGGTGAAGAAATGTTTCCCTGGAAACATTGACTACCTGATACAATTGATGATCCGTACCCAACGGGCTTTAGGAGGTGTCAATCATCATAAAATAAAGAAGCTTTATAGCGAAATTCCTCCCTATGGTGTCTCCATTGCAAAAGTTAGGAGTAAAAAATGGAGCGTTAAGGCGAGGGGTATTCGAGAGATCTATGAAATGGATCAACCACAGTACCTTAAAGAGATCGTCCCCTACTACAATCATAAAAATATTTACGTAAGACGGGAGGCCCAAATCGCCCTAGTGGTATTTCTCGGGTGGGAAAGTTTAAGTTTTTTGCCGATGCTTACCAGAAGGGTAGGACTTTGGCAGCAAATAAAGATTGTAGAGAAACTGCACGATGTGGATAAGTCATATAATATTGGTTACCTCAGAAACTGTTATAAAAGTTCAAATCCCGATGTGCTCCAACTTGTAATACGGATTATTAAGAAATATCAAATTATGTCCGAAACGGACTTTTTGGAAAAAATGTTGTGTCATGACGATTACGAGGTTCGTGAGGCGGCCATATATTGTTTGCTGAGTCTGGGGGTCAAGAACCCAGAAATGCGCAGACTCCTATACTCCCTCAGGACGACAATTCCTTCTGAGATACAACAAACACAGGTGCTTAAATACCTGTACAAGAATCAGGACTTTATTTTAAACCATCCCGAATTCGTCATAGGGCTAAATAGAAGTGCATAGTTCTTTGCATTGAACTTAAATAGAACCTTTTAATATAACAGGATCCGCACATGCATACATTTATAGACTATTTTTCATGGGTCATCAGTAAGGGTTTTTTTATCTATGGCGCCTGTTTGACCAGTTTTTACTTTATTGGGGTATACCTAGCCAATAGGGGAATACTCAAGGCTAGACGCCGCAATGTTTTCCTAAGATCCCAGGATGTAATAAGTGCTTCAGACTTGCCGCACATTACGTTGATCGCACCCGCATATAACGAAGGGCCAACAATTATAGACAACGTATTTTCCTTGCTGCTTCTAAAGTACCCCTATTACGACCTTATCGTAGTCAACGATGGAAGTAAGGATGATAGTCTGCAAAAATTGATCGATAAGTTCAACTTAGAGGTATCGTTGCAGAATCCTTCTGAAAACCCTATTGAAACAGCGCATGTACGCAATATTTATAAAAGCAAGAACACTTCATATAAAAACCTTACGGTAATTGACAAGGAGAACGGAGGGCGATCCGATGCGATCAATACTGGGATTAATTTTTCATCATCAGAGCTTATACTATGTACAGATGCTGATTGTATCATTGAGGAAACCGCTTTGGTGAAAATGGTGACACCTTATTTGGAGGCAACGGATAAGGAGGTGATTGCGTGTGGAGGAGGAATAGGACTTGCCAATGGTTCTTCCATTGAAAAAGGGGTGATAAAAAAATTGAGATTACCACAAAATTTATTGGCGCTAATACAAGTCGTCGAATATATCAGGGCTTTTTTGCTGGGAAGAATGTCCTGGGGAGAGGTAAATGGCCTGTTGCTGGTATCTGGGGCATTCGGCATGTTTCCACGAAGGAGATTGGTAGAGGTTGGAGGGTTTGATACCAGTACCATTGGAGAGGATTTTGAACTTTGTGTGCGGTTGAGAAAACATATGGAAGAATTAAACCTATCCTATAAGATCGTGTATCTTCCGTTGACGCTGTGTTGGACTGAAGCACCGGAAACCTATAAGATTTTTATAAGCCAAAGGGATCGGTGGGCAAGGGGCCTATGCGAAACCCTGTCCACCCACAAGAAAATGATAGGCAATTCCAAATACGGCACCATGGGTATGATTTTCCTGCCTTACTGGGTCATTTTTGAGTTTGGTGCGCCTTTGGTAGAGCTTATTGGACTCCTCTATATAATAATTTCTGCGTCTATGGGATGGCTCAATTGGGAAGTCACCTTCTATGCATTTGTAGCCATTTATTTAATTGGTTGTTTGTTCTCAACCACGGCAGTTTTCCTATATGTGAATTACTTCAACCAGTACAATACTATAGGGCAAATCTTTAAATTATTGGGAGCGGCCTATCTGGAACCTTTTATTTTTCACCCTATTCTGGTGTATGCCTCTATCAAAGGGTATTATAAAATGCTTTTTAATATAAAATCGGGATGGGGTACCATGACACGAAAAGGATTCTCCAGTGCAAATTCATCATAACCTATAGGTATAGCGCAGGCTGCCTAAAAACTGTTTGCCCGATCGACTTGCAGTTATCTCTTCAAAGAGATAGCCTGCATTTAGGTTGATGATATTCCGAATTCCGAGTTTAATATTGGCGCCAATGCCAAAATAATTAACGCTCAGTTCCGGGTTCTCTTGGACTTGGGTAAAAAGCGTACTTTCGTCTGGAGAAATCCCCCTACTGATTCGTGCTAGAATATAATTATCGGCCCCATTAACGTAGTACCTCGCATTGAACTGGTAGTTTTGGACCAACTTATTTTCCCTTTCAGGACCAAGTGCAGCCCTTAAATTCAGGTAGAATTGGCCAATATATGCTGAAAGTCCCGTGATACCGGTGAAATACTGCTGTTGTTCAATGGACAACATTCGACCACCAAGCTCAATTTCCAGACCTTTGGCTATATTGTAGTATAGAGAGGCACTAGTTCTGAGATCCGGGAAAAGTGTTCCGTCCGAAAGCCCGAGATTTAAAAAAAGATAGGTTTTCTTATTTAGGGTAGGGTAGCTTTCTACTTCGTAAAGAAAGCCGTCCGATGTGATTCTGTTGGTATAAGTAATCCTTCCCAAAAGTATGGTCTTGTTTATACTGTGCTGGTATTCCAGGCTATTGGTATGCCAAGATCTACGGTCGCCATACCCTTGATCAAAGTCCACGATCTCATAAGCGGTGCTCAATGAGTTTTTAATGGTGTTCTTCAGAATTTGGTTTAGAGCATGTCGCTGGTCACTATTGATATTTTTGTTCTTGATGAGGTCCTCTGCCAGTGCCCGGGCACCTGAGTAATCCCTGTTGTCCATTTTTAATTCCGCGATGAGGATGCTCAATTGAAGGTCTTCTCCAAATGGACCAGAAATGGCTTGTGCGAATTCCAAGGCCTCTTTTTTGTTATCCATTAATCTGGATTGTCTTATGATAAGGTTTTTTACCCCTCCATATAGGGGCGCTTCTTTGGCTAAAAAATAAAGGTCCTCTTCTGCCAGGTTTATATTTCCCAAGGCATGGTTGCTTCTGATTCGCAACAATCGGATGTCATGGTACAAAGGCGCTAGTTGAATGCCTTTTTCTGCGTATTTTAGGGCGTTTTTAAAGTCACCTTGCCTATAAAGGTTCAATCCGGTTTGCAAAAGCACATCGGTATTCTCTTCCTTTATCTCTTGGGCATCCATTGTGGTGAAAACCAGGATGGCTAAAAGAATACGTAACTTATTTATCATGGGGAAACCTTTTTAAGACGTTCTTTTGCTGCTAAAGTATAATTAAATTTTCAAATACATTTGAGTTTCCTTTGTGAGTTACGTGCACTTAGCGCTCAGACGGTTGCCGTGGAACGGTCCCCTTATCTAAAGTTTAAGTTTATTTTAAAAATCTGCAGTAGGGGAGTTCAGCCACCGTAATTTTTTGGTTAGTGCAGCCTTAGAATTCTTATTGCACATGTTTTGTTTGATTGGTGGATGCCGATGAAACCACAAATTATTTTAATGAATTGGTCATTGAACTACAAAGGTGCGCAGAAAATGTGATCTCAGCTGAAAGTAGTAAAGCGACTTGAATTTTTTGACCCAAAAACAAGTATTGGGTATCCGCAGCCAGATCTAATTTTTCTGGATATAAACATGCCCAGTATGAACGGATGGGAATTTATAGAAGAGTACAATAAGCTATCCAAAGAGCAACAGGTAAAAATCGTACTCATTAAGCTTACCACCTCCCTGAAATCGGAAGATTGAAAAAAGGAAGAGGAGAATAATCAAATAAGGGGCTTTGTAAATAAACCACTAAAAGCAAAAGAGTTGTAAAAAAATATCTATAAAAATACCTTAGGGAATAGTTATAAACCTTTCTTGTATGTGTCTTTTAAGTGCTTAGTATAGTCCGCCGCTTTCTATAACGCTCCGCGATAAATGCGATGATCAATAGCTGTGACATATGATAGATCATGACCGGTAAAATATAGATACTTGCATTGATGCTATGGCCGAACATAATTTTGGCCATTACGGATCCATGGACCAAAGATTTTTTAGATCCGCAGAACAAAGCGGTAACACGATCTTCTGTGGAAAATCCCAATTTTTTGGAAATGAGATTCACCACTAGCATCACCAAAAGGAAAAGTGCCAATATAGCAGCATACAGCAGTAAAAGAACTTCTAATTGCATTCCGGAAAATAAGTTGGCATTGAAGGAGAGGCAAAAACTTGAATACACGATAAGAACGATCACTGTTTTGTCAAAATAGCCAATCAAAGTACTCTTCTTGACCGCAAGATGACCTATTTTATGATGAAGCATAATTCCCAAGGTCAAAGGCAGAACAATTTGTAGAAGCAGTTTCGTTATTACGGTTAAGACGGAAACGCCTTGTGCATCCTCTATGACCAGTCCAAGCCAGAGTGGTGTCAAAATTACCCCCAATAGGCCTGATAGACTGGCGTTGAAAATGGCAGCAGGGATATTTCCCTTTGCAATGGAGACCATTACTACGGAGGAAGAAACTGTAGAGGGCAACACGGCCAAAAAGAACATGCCTACCCATAAAAGTTGGGCAGTTTCTCCAGACATAAGGCTCTTGAACGGCAAAACTAATAGTGGAAAAAGAACAAAGGTGCTCAGGTGAATCAGTAGGTGTAATTTATAATTGCGAACGCCACTTCTAAATGTACTCATCGATAATTTTAATCCATAAAAGAAAAAAATAAGTCCTATCCCCACATCGGTAACCTCGTTTAAATGAAGAATAGTAGATCCTTTAGGGAAGAAATAGGCAACAGGAATAGCCATTAACAAGGCTATAATAAAGCCATTCAATTTAATTTTATTCAGAAGCACAAAACTATTTTTAAGCAGTTGACGAATAGTATAAACTAATTGGCCAAATGTAACGTATTTATATCAATGCCGTTAAAATTGTAATTTGTAAAGGAGTAATAAGTAGACTTTAGGAATATTATTGTTGTAAAAGATATATTCTGTGTTTAATCCATTGAAATAGAATACAGTAGTAAAATAGCAACTAGTATTTGAAGGGCCAAAAATTAGTTTATTATCCGATGATTTTTAATTACAACCAAAGCATCTATTTAATACTTTTGTCAAAATTTTAGAGAACTAATAATCAATGAGTTTACGCCCCATTTTATTGCTAACCTTACTAATGGTATTGTCCCTGTTACAAGGCTGTGCTGCCCAATCTCAGCTATTAGAAGACGAGCAGCAAACCATTACCATAGAAAACCTCAAATACTATTTATATTATCCTCCTGGCTATGAGGCCGAAAGTTCTGAAAAGTTTCCGTTGCTACTGTTCTTACACGGGGGTGGCGATTCAGGAGACAGCATAGGTCGCGTTAAATCAAGTGGCCCGCCAAAACTGATAGCAGACGGTAAAGATTTTCCATTTTTAATTCTGGCACCTCAAAACCCACATAAAAAAGAATGGTGGAATACAAAAGCGGTTGTTCAACTATTGGATACTGTAGTGGCCAATAATAATGTAGATACCAAAAGAATATATTTAACTGGATTAAGCAGGGGTGGTGGAGCAGCTTGGCAATTAGCGGTACAGTATCCCGAAAAATTTGCAGCCATGGCAGTGGTCTGTGGTATGACGCCGGTTCCCTATGCCGCTTGGATAGATAAAAAGATGCCCATTTGGGTATTTCACGGAGAAGAAGATAAGTCCATTCCCTTCTCAGAATCTGTACAAATGGTAGATAGGCTCAAAGAAATGGGATATGATGTGAAGTTTACAAGATACAAGGGGGTAGGCCATAATTCTTGGACAAGAGCCTACAATACGCCAGAACTTTACGATTGGTTCATTGAGCAGAAGAGGAAATAATTGCTAATCCCAATTTGTTTCAACTTGTTCTAATCTATACATTGGATCACTTTAAAAATGATTCCTAGTCGGGACGATCTCTACTTCTTGCAATTACATTAAGGTCATGCTTCTATTCAGTCTATGTCCTCTATGTTATTGCTATATCTTCATATTTTTAGTTAAATTTTCAAGATTATGAGCATTTGATTATGTTTTTTGGGGTTGATTGTTTTAATAAAAAGAGTAACTTAATGCTCTTAAAGAAACAATCAACCAACTAAATTCTACACATGCAAATAATTGAATCATCTACTGTTTATGATGTAATCATTGTAGGCTCAGGTGCTGGGGGTGGTATGGCAACAAAAGTCCTGTCGGAAGCCGGACTTAAAGTCGCCGTGGTGGAAGCCGGACCTTATTTTGATCCTGCAGCTCCCGAACAACAGACCCAATTAAAATGGCCATATGAATCACCACGTCGGGGAGCAAATACTGTGAGGCCTTTCGGGGAATTTGATAGTGCCTATGGAGGA
>JBFIGS010000116.1:0-8754 GCA_041602195.1 Sediminicola sp.
CCCAAAGCTGTAATTCAAGGAAACGTTCCACGTAAAATCATCCTCTGGAACTATGTCGGTATCAATTGCTTTGTTCAAAATGGCCGAAATGTAAAAGGGGAAATCCTTTTTAGCCAAGGTTAAAAATCCCGCTATATAAAATCCTTTCAATTTATCAGTCGTTAAATAATAGGTTTGCGGTGAAACGTTGAAATAGAGCTCCTCTGAGATATTAAGATTGGTGAACGAGGCATTCAACACTACAAAATTGGTGGTTTTTATACCTGCATCAAAACCTTGGCCACGGAGATAGTACACCCCCACGGTCACCTTTTCAGTAATTTTATAGTTAGGAACTATTTCAGCCGCCAAGTAGCGCCTCGATTCCAAAAGTTGTTCAGTTTGCCCATCCCTTATTACACTAACTGTTCGAAAATTGAGAGCCGGATGCGCACCAATCCGTAAGGAAAACCGTTCTTTTTCAATGGCCTTGTACCGAAACCAAAATAAGAACGACCATGGTTTTCCTTCCAAAGCAAAGCGCATATCCGGTTCAAAGCTTAGCCTACCTTTAGTAAACTTCAAATCAATGATGGCGGCCGGATCGCCCAAAGAAAAGGAAGGAACTAAGGAAATTCCGTTGTGGGTAATACTGGCCGTACCCTTAAAATCATCCAGAAATGGTTCATTATCTTGGCCATATACGACAAGAGGAAATACCAAAAACAAATAGAGAAAAGCCCATTGATAAAATTGAAATTGTTTTTTCATTACTTGTATATTGCTTATTGAATATTCGTTTTATGAGTTTCCCAAAATGAGATATTCAAAAGTATTCCATTAGATTAGGTCATGTAATACCCAGGTTACGGATAAACCTACCATTATTACAGAATTTAGAAAAGGGGTTTGATTTACTGATTACCAATCTGTTATCTTTATACTAAATTTACAGAATCCTATGGAAAATATATACGACATTAATAAAGTAGGTGATTATTTATCCCTTCGAAAACAGGATGTTTTACACCCGTTGGTGGGTATAGTTGATTTCGAACAGGTTGTAGAAGAAGGAAAAGTAATCAAGGGATATGATGCCTTGCGTTTTAATTGTTATGCCATTTTCCTTAAGGATGCCACAGGGTGCAAATTAAAATATGGGGGTAAAAACTATGATTATGATGAAGGCACCTTGGTTTTTGTGGGTCCCGACCAGATTGTAGGCTTAACGTATGATGAGAAAAGCTACCAGCCAAAGGGATATGCCTTACTTTTTCATCCTGACTTGTTACTGGGAACCGAGTTGGGCCGAAGAATCCAGGACTATAGCTTTTTCGACTATTCGGTAAAAGAAGCGCTTCACCTCTCAGCCAAGGAAAGAAAGGTAATCTTGAGCCTATTGGAAAAAATACAGTTCGAACTGCAACAGAACATTGATAAACACAGCAAAAAATTGATAGTGGCCAACATCGAACTCTTCTTGGACTACTGTATCCGTTTCTATGACCGACAATTTTTGACCCGGGAAGTAGAGAACTTAAGCTTTATGAAGAAGTTAAATGACCTGCTGAACGATTATTTTACATCCGATAAACCACAAAAGCATGGTACTCCTAGCGTAGGATATTTTGCAGATCTGTTACACCTATCCTCCAATTATTTTGGGGATTTGGTAAAAAAGGAGACCGGAAAATCTGCACAAGAATATATTCAGAACAAATTGATTGAGGTGGCCAAAGGGAGGGTAATAGACCCGAAAAAATCCGTCAGTGAAATTGCCTATGAACTGGGCTTTAAATATCCACAACATTTTAGCCGCCTGTTCAAGCAGAAAGTAGGGCTTTCACCCAACGAATTTCGAATGTTGAACTAAGTTTATAACCGAACTAGGGAATACGTTGGAGAAGTCAGGCAACAGACTTACAACGAATAACACCAATCCTAAATATTCGAATTTGCGAGTAAAAAGCCCGTAAATTAAAAAGCTACAAGAAGCAATAACCGTTGAGGACCTATAATTATTTGAGGAGAAGATTGGAATAACTGCGTTGCTCCGCGAAATATCCAGTACTGCAAATGCATTGGCCCATGCCTATCGGCATGGGCATTTTAAAACAAAAAAGCCACTCGAATAAATTCGGTGGCTTTTCTTAGTTTTAAAACGCAATCACAATTGCGCTTGATCGTGGAGAATACCGGAGTCGAACCGGTGACCTCTTGCCTGCCAGGCAAGCGCTCTAGCCAGCTGAGCTAATCCCCCTTTTTGGCTGCGGCAAAGAAAATACATTTTCACATGGAATCAAAATGCAACCCCAACAAAAAACAACCTGTCTTAATCTTTTTTCACACTTAGTACCAAAACCGGTACTGGAGCGAAAAATTCCGACTTTAGAATTGTGTTCTTTTCCCATAAATTCTTAAAAAAACCACGTTTTCTCCTAAATACACAGAGTAAATCTGGGTGCTGTGATCTAAAATGCTCCAAAACCCCTAAATAGGTGGTGGAGTTTTCTGTTAACGTAAGTTGCGAACTAATGTCCATCAATGCCGTATTGATCTTGAGATCATCATCGGAATACCCAGGAGTCTTTACCATTAATAAGTTCACTTTTGAGCCAAATTTCTTCTGAATATCCACCAATGGATCTAAAATTCTTTTCCTTTTTAAAACACCAGATTTAAACGCAGTCAATATGGATTTGAAAGGCTTAAAAACGGACCCTTTAGGTACAATCAGGGTTGGAATATCTGTTCTTTTTACCACTCTTCCCGAAGTATGGCCCAAATACAATTCTTCTTTTATATCGTTGCTTCTTGGGGAGATGATAATCAAGTCTATCCCCAATTCACTGTCGATAGATATCAATCCGTCGATCAAATCCCCATTATAGGTGGCAATTTTAATATCGACCTTTTTTGCATCAACCTTATTTATTATTTCCAATAAACGTTCCTTACTACTTTCGGCCACTTTTTCTTGAAGGTTGGCCAACGTACCGGCACCAGTGCCCTTCACATTAAATACTTCCATCACAAAAACCTGAGAGGAAAATTCAGAGGCAAAATCAACAGCATATTGCAATGTTTCGTGGGCTTCAGGAGAAGTCCCTATAGGAACCAAAATATTTTTCATAATAAGGTTTTAAAATTTTATAGGTTAAATTTACAACTAAAATAAAACCTACACATGATCCGAACCGCAAAGTTAGGAGAATTGACCGACATAATTGCAATCACAGAAGCCTGTGCGGCGCAATTGATCAAAAACAATATTTTACAATGGAGCCCATCCTATCCTACTATTGGCATCTTCGAAAATGATATTAAGAGAAATGAGCTTTATGTCATGGAAGTGGAAGGAAAACTTGTAGGAACCATCGTAATTTCTACCCAGATGGACGCGGAATACGTCCCGGTCAAATGGTTGACACCGTCCGATAACAACCTATATATCCACAGATTGGCAGTACATCCGCAACACCAAAAAAAAGGGTATGCCCAAGAGTTAATGAGTTTTGCCGAAAATTACGCTCGGGCAAACAAATATACCTCCATACGCTTGGATACCTTTAGCCAAAACAAACGCAATCAGCTTTTTTATGAAACTAGAGGCTATCACAAACTAGGCGACATTTATTTCCCCGAACAAAGTGATGACCATTTTCACTGCTATGAACTGGTGCTTTAATCCTGTTATATTTGAAAACAGCAGTCAATTTTAAGACCATTAACAAACTGGCCATTCCCGCAACGATTGCAGGAATAGCAGAACCCATTTTATCTATTACGGATACTGCTATTGTGGGAAATATTCCTGTGGACGGATTAGAATCCCTTGCCGCAGCAGGTATCGTGGGCTCCTTTTTATCCATGTTGATCTGGGTCCTTGGACAAACCAGAAGCGCCATTTCCGCAATTATTTCCCAATATTTGGGTGCAGGCAGGCTGGAAGAAGTTAAAACCCTTCCTGCCCAGGCCATTTTTCTGAATATTGCCTTAAGTATCATCATCTTGTTATCGACCATTTTTGTGATCGAGGATATTTTTCGACTGTTGAACGCCACCGGAAAGATTTTGGATTATTGTGTAAAATACTACGCCATCAGGGTGTGGGGCTTTCCCTTGACCCTCTTTACATTTGCCGTTTTTGGGATTTTTAGAGGCCTTCAGAATACCTATTGGACCATGCTCATAGCTATCACCGGAGCAGTGCTGAACATATTTTTAGACTTTTTACTGGTTTATGGAGTTGAAGGTCTCATCACTCCCATGTATTTGGAGGGAGCCGCCTATGCCAGTTTGATATCCCAAGGGGTTATGGCGCTTATGACCTTTATATTCCTGATTGTCAAAACCGATATAAGCCTTAAGCTCCGTTTTCCATTGCATCCAGAACTAGGGAAATTAGTGGTCATGAGCCTGAATTTATTCGTGCGGGCCTTGGCCTTGAATGCGGCTTTGATATTGGCCGTACGGGAGGCAACAGCATTGGGGGACCGATATATTGGAGCCCACACCATAGCGATCAACCTATGGCTGTTTTCTTCATTTTTTATTGATGGTTATGGAGCCGCTGGGAATATTATGGGAGGGAAACTCCTGGGCGCCAAAGATTACGACGGCCTTTGGAAATTGGCAAAAAAAATCACCCTATATGGGATGGTCGTAAGTGCGGTATTGATGGTACTTGCTTTTATCTTTTACTATCCTGTAGGGCGAATTTTCTCTAATGAGACCATAGTTTTGAACACTTTTTACGGTGTTTTTTACATTCTGATTCTCAGTCTGCCCGTAAATACCGTGGCCTTTGTTTTGGATGGTATGTTCAAGGGAATGGGAGAGATGAAATATTTGAGAAATGTGTTGTTGTCCGCCACCTTTCTTGGGTTTATCCCCGTCCTGTTTTTAACTAAATATTTTGGATGGGGCTTTAGTGGTATCTGGATAGCCTTTCTACTGTGGATGGCGATACGTGGTGGAGCCCTCGTTTGGAAATTCAGGAGGAAATTTCGCCCCCTCTTGCAAAACGCTTAATTTTGAAACTTACAATCTGATGAATATGGGTACAACCAGAACAAATGGGAGTTTGTACACTTCCATTGAGAACCGAATTGCCACTGTAGAATTTGGTCATCCAGCGAGCAATTCCTTTGTTGCCGAACTGTTGGCCAGACTTGCCGATGAACTGAAAGAACTATCCAAAAAAGAAGAGGTTTCCTTAATCGTCCTTAAATCAGAAGGAGATCGTGCCTTTTGTGCAGGAGCATCGTTTGATGAGTTGGTGGCGGTTTCCAATTTGGAAGAGGGAAAGGCTTTTTTTAGTGGGTTTGCCAATGTCATCAATGCCATGCGTACCTGCAAGAAATTGATCGTTGGCCGCGTACAGGGCAAGGCCGTGGGAGGTGGGGTTGGACTCATTGCTGCATGTGATTATGCCTTTGCTGTTGAAGATGCCTCAATTAAACTCTCCGAACTCACCATTGGTATCGGTCCTTTTGTAATTGCTCCGGCCGTAGAACGCAAAATTGGGAATGCCGGTCTGGCAGAACTTTCCTTGGCTCCTACAGAATGGAAGAACGCCTATTGGGGGAAAGAAAAGGGACTCTTTGCCAGGGTTTTTGAAAACACCAAGGAAATGGACGAAGAATTGCACCTATTCACCACAAAGTTGGCCTCCTATAATCCACAAGCTTTAATGGATATGAAAAGTATCCTATGGGAAGGAACAGGCCATTGGGATTCCTTGTTGTCTGAAAGAGCAGAGCTTTCAGGGAAATTAGTACTCTCCGATTTCACCAAACAGGCATTGGATAAATTCAAGAAATAAGTTTTTACATTTACATCAGAATTACAACTATGAAAAAGTACGGTACAGAGATCAAATGGGGTGTCATTTTTGCCATTTCTACCTTGGTTTGGATGTATTTTGAGAAAGCCATGGGATGGCATGATGAACTGATTGCCCAACAGCTTATCTACACCAATTTATTTGCCCTTGTGGCCATTGTCATCTTTGTCTTGGCACTTAAAGAAAAGAGAAAGAAGGATTTTGGAGGCAAAATGTCTTGGAAACAAGGTTTTATAAGCGGCATCATCATCAGTATTGTGGTGGCCCTATTAACCCCATTGACACAATATATTGGCAACACCTGGATAGCCCCAAACTTATTTCCCAATCTCATCAACTACATGGTGGAGACCGGTAAAATGACTGAAGAAGGAGCTAAAAATTATTTTAATCTTAAAAGTTATATGGTGCAAGGGTCCTTTGGTGCCCTAACTATGGGGGTGGTAACCTCGGCCATTGTGGCTCTTTTCCTAAAAAAACAATAACAAACTTTATACATAATCAACAGCATGGATATATTATCATTCTTAAACGGAAATTTCATATTCCCAATCCTGGCCCTAATTCTAGTAGTGGTTTATTTCGTCAACAGGGTCAGAAACCAAAAAAGGTTCAAGAGATAAAAACTACCTCGTTTTTAGCCATCCGGTAATACTCAACCGGTTTTGATTGGCCGTTTTCACCTCGTGCTCCAGTTCCTGGCTTTCAAAAATGACCATACGCCCTTGTATGGGTGATATTTCTATGGTCTTTTCTTGGGCACCCTCTGGAAGGTATATGGCCAACTCCCCTCCAAATTCGGGTTGCCAATTGGGTTCGTTCAGGTACAGGGCGATTGATAATTTGCGCCTATCATCGTTTTGAAAAGTATCCAAATGACGCTTGTAAAAGGTACCTTCAGGATAAAGGGCATAATGGAACTCTTTATGCAGGATGCCCAAAAAACAGGTTTTGTTCAGATAGTTGGCAAATTCGTTAATTTTGGAGAAGAACAGTTTTTCTGCCTCTTCCTGGGCTTTTTCATCCATCCAAAGAATAAAATCGCCCCGAATGGACCTTACAATCAATTCATTGGTTTTGCTCCCAATGGCCGCTTTCTTAAACTGGTCTTCTTCATATTTAAAAAGTAGGCTGTTTCTCAAGGTCAAGATCTCCTCAGGAGAAAAGAAATCATCCACAACGCTATACTTTTGGGCCAAGAGGTCATTAATGACCCCTTCATAAAGAGGGATTTCCTTAAATTCCAATTGTTCAAAAAGTTCCATATCCAGTTTTTTAAAAAAAGCCCGCAAATGTAAATTATTTATGCTTCAAACCTACATTCAAATAATATTGCACCAATATCCTTTCATAAAAGCCAACGGGCAAAGACAAAGAACAACTATTCTGTCCTTCAAAGGAGCATCATTTGGCTCAATTATTTTCAAGGAAAATTCTTTTGGTGCGTAACTAAATGGTTTGGTTTTGCAAGAATCCATACTTTTGTAGTGCAAATAAACAATATGGGCAATATCAGAATCACCAAACAATTCAGTTTCGAAACAGGCCACGCACTTTTCGGCTATGACGGCAAGTGCAGAAATGTTCATGGCCACAGCTATAAATTATCTGTTACGGTCATTGGGAAGCCCATAACGGACACCTCCCATGTTAAATTGGGAATGGTCATTGACTTTACTGATTTAAAGAAGATTGTAAAGGAGGAGATTGTGGATCAGTTTGACCATGCCACCGTATTTAACAAGAATACTCCCCATGTAGAATTGGCCAAAGAGCTCATGGAGAGGGGACATAATGTTATTTTGGCGGAATATCAGCCTACCAGTGAGAATATGGTTTTAGATTTTGCTGACAAAATAAAGCTGCGCCTCCCGGAAAATATACTTCTACATTCCTTAAAATTACAAGAAACCGATTCTTCATTTGCAGAATGGTATGCCAGTGACAACCTTTAATTTTGCCTTATGGAAAAGATAACGGTTGCCAAGGGGAAAAAAGTTTATTTCGCAAGTGACAACCATTTGGGGGCTCCTACCATGGAAGAAAGTCTCCCGAGAGAGAAAAAGTTTGTCGCTTGGTTAGACCATATAAAACAAGATGCTGCCGCGATTTTTTTGTTGGGCGACCTGTTCGATTTTTGGTTCGAATACAAGACAGTTGTACCTAAAGGGTATACCCGCACTTTGGGGAAATTGGCAGAGATTACGGATGCCGGCATTCCCATTTACTTTTTTGTGGGCAATCATGACCTTTGGATGCACGGTTATTTTGAGGAAGAGTTGAATATTCCTGTCTTTCATAAGCCACAACAGTTTAAATTAAATGACACCACCTTTTTTATTGGCCATGGGGATGGCCTAGGTCCAGATGACAAAGGTTTCAAACGGATGAAAAAGGTATTTACCAATCCCGTTTCTAGATGGCTTTTCAATTGGCTCCATCCAGATTTGGGGGTGAAATTGGGGAAATATCTCTCCGTTAAGAACAAGCTTATTTCTGGAGACGATGATGCCAAATTTTTAGGCGAGGACAAGGAATGGCTCGTGCAATATGCCAAAAGAAAGTTGGAACAGGACCATTACGATTATTTTGTTTTTGGTCACAGACACCTCCCACTGAACATTGCCCTGAACGACCAAGCTACCTATATTAACCTGGGAGATTGGATTCATTATTTTACCTATGGCGTTTTTGACGGACACACCCTAACCTTGGAAACCTACAAACCATAGAGAAATAATGATTTTTTCTCTCCATTCTTTCATAATACAACACTCGTATTACCTTCCTAATTTCAGCCTTTAATCTCCAATTGGGTTTTCCGAGGAACGTGGATGCATAAAAAAGTGTATTCTAACACCCTGAAAATGTTATAATTATATTAAATCTTATTTAGATTTATTAAAAATAACCTATATTTGAGTAAG
>JBFIGS010000117.1:0-8607 GCA_041602195.1 Sediminicola sp.
ATGTAAATGTTTGGACCCCAAAAGAAGCGAATAAGGAACAAAGGGAGTTTTTTGAACGCATGCAAAACCATGAGAATTTTGTTCCCAATCCAGAGAAATCCGATAAGTCATTTTTTGAAAAAGTGAAGGATATGTTCTCTTAGGGTATTATAGTTTTGATTTTAAATAAAAAACGTATATTTGATTTAATATTGGGAAACCAATATTAATTTTCTTTTTCATAGCAATTTTTTTCCCATCCTTATTTCTGATAAGGGTGGGTTTTGTTTTTAATAAAACATCCTAAAGTCAAATCTCCTTTTAAAGCATTTAATTATCTTTGGAAAAATTGCGTACATGAACTCTATTTTAGTAGCTGACAGTGTCTCCAAACAATTTGGGGTTCACGCGGCACTTACAAATGTTTCCCTTGAAATTCCAAAGAATAGTATTTACGGCCTCCTTGGACCAAATGGTGCTGGAAAAACAACTTTGATAAGAATTATTAACCAAATTACCTATCCTGATAGCGGGAAGGTATATTTTGACGGGAAACCGCTACAACCCCACCATATTTCCCTGATCGGGTATTTGCCGGAAGAAAGAGGGCTCTATAAAAGCATGAAGGTTGGGGAACAGGCATTGTATTTGGCGCAATTGAAAGGACTTTCTAAAACGGAGGCAAAGGAACGATTGAAATATTGGTTCGACAGATTGGAAATAGGAGATTGGTGGGGGAAAAAGGTACAGGAACTCTCCAAGGGCATGGCACAGAAGATTCAGTTCATTGTAACGGTACTTCACCAACCCAAACTATTGATCTTTGATGAGCCATTTAGTGGTTTTGATCCTATAAATGCCAATCTTATAAAAGATGAAATACTTCAATTGAAGGAAAACGGGACTTCTATAATTTTCTCTACACATCGTATGGAATCTGTAGAAGAGCTCTGTGAATATATCGCACTTATTCATAAGTCGGAAAAAATTCTGGATGGGAAATTATCTGAAATTAAAAAGGCCTACAAGAACAATGTTTTTAAGGTTGGGCTGGAAGTGCTGGATGGGGAAAGTCTACTTAACGAACTACAGCAGAAATTTGCCATATCTGCACCTATTTTTCTAAGGGAAGAAAATCAATTGGATTTCACCATCCAATTGCCAAATAACCATACGGGCGATCTTCTGGCGCATCTGTCCTCCAAAGCAAATATCAATCATTTTGTAGAGACCATTCCTTCGGCAAACGAAATTTTTATTCAAACCATCCAAAGTAAAAATACCCATGAATAAGCTGTTACTCATTATTAAGCGGGAGTATTTGGCAAAGGTTAGGAATAAATCCTTTGTGATCATGACCTTTTTAAGTCCCATTCTTATGGTGGGTATGGTTGTGCTAATTGCATATTTGACCAAGGTGAACGATAGTGAGGAGCGTGTGATAACAATCCTGAACGAGAGCGATTATTTTTCCAATGATTTCCTTTCCACGGATAATCTCTCTTACGTTAATTTTGAGGATATAAACCTTCAGGCCGCCAAGGATTCTACGGCTAGTTTAGGGTTTTACGGCCTCTTGCATATTCCCAAGAACAGTGATCTGGAAACGGCAGCCCAAGATGCGGTATTTTATAGCAAGGATGCCCCAAGCACATCTGTACTTGAAATATTGGAGGATACTTTTCAGGATCGTTTGAGACTTGGAAGAATACAGGATTTAGGGGTTTCGGTAGCAGCTTTTGAAGCTATGGACAAGCGTTATGAAATAAATGCCACCACTTTTAGCGGGGAACAGAATTTAAAGGGCATAAACGAGCTTAAGGCCATTATTGGAGGTGGATTTGGGTATCTTATCATGATGTTCATCATCATTTACGGCGGCTTTGTAATGCGAAGTGTTATAGAGGAAAAAACCAGTAGGATAATCGAAGTGATTATTTCTTCAGTAAAGCCTTTTCAATTGATGCTCGGAAAAATTATAGGCACTTCCCTAGCGGGCATTACCCAATTTGCAATTTGGATCGTATCAGCGGTTCTTCTGCTCTCAGTGGTTATTCTGATTTTTGGTATTGAACCTGCCGCTCTAAGCAATGGCAGTGGCATGGGCCCAGAGGCAGTTGGCGGTATTTCTCCAAGTAGTGCCAATGAAACAATGCAGTTGTATGCGAACGAATTATTTCAAATACCCTGGGCTATGCTCATCACCTTTTTTCTGGTCTATTTTATTCTTGGTTATTTGATCTATAGTTCTATTTATGCGGCCATTGGTGCTGCAGTTGATAATGAGACCGATACCCAACAATTCATCTTTCCTATCATATTACCACTTATGCTTGGAATTTATGTGGGCTTCTTTTCTGTATTTAATAACCCGCACGGCCCTATTGCTGTTGCGTTTTCATTATTCCCGCTCACCTCTCCTATTGTAATGCTTATGAGGTTGCCTGGTGGACTGGGAGAAGGGGGCGTTCCTATTTGGCAATTGATTACTTCTATCGCCCTTTTGATCGTTACCTTTATAGGTATTGTTTGGTTGGCTGCCAAGATCTATCGCGTTGGGATATTAATGTACGGGAAAAAGCCCAGTTACAGGGAACTTTTTAAATGGTTAAAATATTAAGATGATAAAGTTTAAAGAGGTTTGGTCGGAATTCAAGGATTTTTTATCATTTAAGGTTCTACCTAGTGATACCATAGATATTAGTATTGGGACTATCTTAACGGTAATCATCGTTATTATTATTGTTACCTTACTAATGAAATTGGTTTATAAGGTAGTAACCTCTAATTTGCCCGAGGAGGATAAAAATAAATTCGTAAGTATCTTTGGATTTTTTAAATACATCCTGTACATATTTGTTGTTTTAACGGTATTGCATGCCTCTGGTGTTAACCTAACAGTAATGTTGACCGCCTCGGCCGCCCTATTTATAGGTCTAGGTTTTGCCCTCCAATATTTGTTTCAGGATATCATATCTGGTGTTTTAATAATTCTTGACCAATCCTTGCACGTTGGGGATATAATTGAGGTTGAAGATAAGATTGGTAAGGTGTTTGAAATTAGGCTAAGAACAACTAGGGCCATAACCCGGGACGATAAGGTTATAGTTATTCCCAACCATATTTTCTTAACAGACAGTATTTATAATTATACCCAAAATCACAGGACAACTAGGGAAAGTGTAAAAGTAGGAGTGGCCTATGGAAGCGATGTTAGATTGGTCTCAAAACTATTGGAGGAAGTAGCAGCTTCACAAAAAGGGGTATTAAAAAGCCCAAAATCATTTGTTCTATTTGAGGATTTTGGAGATTCTGCCCTGTTGTTTTCCATCAATTTCTTTATTAACGACAGTTTTAGTGACCCGAGATTAAAAAGTGAAATAAGGTTTAAGATCAACGATAAATTCAGGGAACACAATATCAGCATTCCTTTCCCACAAAGGGATGTCCATATATTTCAGTAGGTATCGCGCGAGTTGATATTAGTAATAGGGTGGGCTGAATCTGAATCAAAACCAGATTGGCATGAAACATGGTTTATAATGTAATAGTAGGGGTTACATAAATGTCAAGTGCTATCGGCCAAAAGGGTAATCTCTTAACAGTGTATTCCATGGAAGTACTGGTTAATAAAATAATGTATCGGTAAACTTGAAAATTGAAAAATACCAAAAGAGTACAATAATCGTTAGTAGTTAATAAGTTAGAATAGATGTCAAAAATATTGGTAATTGAAGATGAATCGGCCATTAGAAGGGTTCTTGTGAAAATTTTGAGCGAGGAAAACGATTCCTATATTGTCGAGGAGGCAGAAGATGGTCTGAAAGGATTGGAAAGTATAAAAAAAGAGGATTTTGATTTGGTCTTGTGTGATATCAAAATGCCCAAAATGGATGGGGTTGAGGTGTTGGAGGCAGCTAGAAAGATACGACCAGAAATTCCCTTTATTATGATCTCCGGACATGGCGATTTGGATACAGCCGTTAATACCATGAGAATGGGAGCCTTTGATTATATCTCAAAACCACCGGATTTGAACAGGTTATTGACCACCGTGAGAAACGCGTTGGATAAGAAGGAATTGGTCATAGAGAATAAAATTTTAAAGAAAAAGGTAAGTAAGAACTACCAAATGATCGGCGAAAGCCAAGCCTTGGAAACGATTAAGGAAATGATCGAAAAGGTTGCGCCTACAGATGCCAGGGTACTCATTACCGGATCCAATGGAACAGGGAAAGAATTGGTGGCCCATTGGATCCATGAAAAAAGCCAGCGTAACGGTGCACCATTTATAGAAGTAAATTGTGCAGCTATTCCATCAGAACTGATAGAAAGTGAACTTTTTGGACATGTTAAAGGTGCTTTTACATCTGCAGTAAAAGATAGGGCCGGGAAATTTGAGGCTGCCAATAATGGCACCATTTTTTTAGATGAAATTGGGGATATGAGCCTGTCGGCACAGGCCAAGGTTCTGAGGGCCCTTCAAGAAAATAAGATTTCAAGGGTGGGATCCGACAAGGATATCAAAGTAGATGTACGCGTAATTGCTGCCACCAATAAGGACCTAAAAAAGGAAATAAAAGAGGGTAACTTTAGGGAGGACCTTTATCATAGACTTGCCGTGATCTTGATACAAGTGCCAGATTTGAACGATCGTAGGGAAGATATTCCTCTGCTGATTTCTTATTTTGCTGACAAAATATCCGAGGAGCACGGAACGGCAACAAAAACATTTTCCGACAAGGCCATTGAAATGTTACAGAACTATGACTGGACAGGAAATATTAGGGAATTGAGAAACGTTGTTGAACGCCTGATCATCCTTGGAGGAAAAGAAGTAACTGAAGAAGATGTCAAACTTTTTGGTAGTAAATAACATAAAGAGGTCCTTTTGAAAAGGACCTCTTTATGTTTAAATGGATTACTTTGAATTATTTCTGCAGGCCTCTAATTTCTTAAGGGCTTTCTCCGTTATGGATTTTGTTTTTAGATTATAGTACATTTTAGCCTCTGTCATATCAGTTCTCAATAATTGCTTTTCACAATTTTGAAAAACATTTATGGCATAGTCATAGGCTTCATTACATTCCAGGGAATTAACAACCTTGGTAAGTGACTTTTCATAGCTCAGAAGGGATTTGTCTATCTTATCGTGCAGTACTGATTGCTCAGGTAGACGCATGGTAATCTTTTCCTGTGCAGATTCCTTGGTATTCATGGCCAATACATCACTTGCATATTTACTCTTATGAAGCTCGTGTTCACTTAGGGCATCCAAGCTTCCTATCACATTCTGAATAGCCTTTCCCAACAGAATTCTTGTGCTGGCCATAGTAGAGGCCCGCGTGGCATTTTTTAAATTTGCCGTGGTCTCATCTATACTTTTCGTTGCATATTCACAATCACAATTTTCAAATTGTTTTTTGGATTTATCTATTGCACTCAATGCCTTATAGGCATGGTATCTGGATTTGTTGATATTCTCGGCTTTTATGGCCATTTCGGTCTGGCTCTTTATATAGCCAATATTAGAACTGGCATAATCACAGGCCTTGTTGGTGTTAAAGGAAGATAAAATGCACAAAGCCAATGCACAGAGCAAAAAGTATTGTGTTTTCATAATGTAGGTTTTTAGAAGTAATGATTTGGGTGCATTACAGGATTAAAGGTAGTTAGGTCTATGGATTCCCTATTATTTTATCGATAAAGTGCCGTTTTACTATATGTTCGGAGTAAAATGTGGATTTTTTAGTCGAAAAAAGGCTAAAAATTGTTCAACTTGAGGGCACGGAAGGCGTAAAATATATTTATATTCATGGCATGAAGAAAGTTAAAACCGAAAATTATAAGGTAACATCTCCTATTACCTTATCTGATATGGATACGTCTGGAAATCTGAAGGCATCCGATAGAAAATTAAAGAAGGAGCTAGAAGGGATTAGAGAGGATTTGGGCAAATTTCAGGATATCCTTTATGCCCATGGCAAATATAGCGTGCTAATCTGCCTACAAGGAACGGACACCGCAGGGAAGGATAGTCTGATCCGAGAGGTTTTTAAGGATTTTAACGCCAGAGGGGTAGTGGTCCATAGTTTTAAGGTCCCAACCGAATTGGAACTAAAGCATGATTATCTGTGGAGGCACTATATCGCATTACCGGCAAAAGGAAAATTTGGAGTTTTCAACCGTACCCATTATGAAAATGTATTGGTGACAAGAGTACATCCCGAATATATTATGGGCGAGCACATTCCCGGAATTCACGATGTGTCCGATATAGATCAGCAGTTTTGGGAAAAGCGCTTTGAGCAAATAAATAATTTTGAAAGGCATATCGCCGAAAATGGAACCATCATATTTAAATTCTTCCTTCACCTTTCCAAAGAAGAGCAGCGACAACGTCTTTTAAGAAGATTGGAACTTCAGCAAAAAAATTGGAAGTTTTCTCCCGGGGATCTAAAAGAACGAGAATTATGGGACAAATATCAAGAATGTTATCAAGAGGCCATCAATAAGACTTCCAAGCCCAAGGCACCATGGTATGTGATTCCCGCAGATAATAAGGAGGGGGCCCGGGTTATTGTCGCTTCCATTTTATTGGATGAGTTAAAAAAATACAAAGATATTGTGGAACCCGAACTCGATGATGAAATAAAGGCTAATTTAGAAGCTTATAAAACGCAATTAGAAAAAGAAAAAACATGAGAATACTAGGGCTAATAATGTTTTTAACGGTGGCGATGGGGTTTTCCCAAACCAACGATGAAAAACAGATAAGAGCAATTTATAGTTCTACATTAACAGAAGGCAAGGCTTATGACTGGCTCAATTATTTATCCAATCAGATCGGAGGCAGGCTTTCTGGCTCCATACAAGCTCAACAGGCGGTAGAATACACTAAAAAGCAGATGGACTCATTAGGGTTGGACAAAGTGTGGCTTCAGCCTGTTATGGTTCCCAAATGGGTGCGGGGAACCCCAGAGTTCGCCTATATTGAAAATCAACCCGGAATGACCAATAACGTTCCCATATGTGCCTTGGGAGGATCTGTGGCAACACCTGGGGTGGGCATTAAAGCAGATATTATAGAAGTAAAAGGTATAGAGGAACTCAAGGAATTGGGAAGGTCAAAGGTTACCGGTAAAATAGTGTTCTTTAATCGTCCCATGGATCCTACCTTGATCAGGACATTTGAGGCTTATTCCGGATGTGTGGACCAACGTTATTCCGGCGCTGAGGAAGCGGGAAAATTAGGGGCCGTAGGGGTTATTGTGAGATCGATGAATTTACGTCTGGACGATTTTCCGCATACGGGATCTATGAGTTATGGCGACCTGCCAGTGGATAAAAGAATTCCGGCTGCGGCTATTAGCACCAAGGGTGCAGATTTGCTGAGTACCACCATAAAATTGAATCCAAAGGTTAAATTCTTTTTTAGGCAGAGCTGTAAGCAATATAATGATGTAGAGTCCTTTAATGTAATCGGAGAAATAACAGGCAGCACCTATCCAAATGAGATAATGGTAGTTGGGGGGCATCTGGATTCTTGGGACCTTGGAGATGGATCCCATGACGATGGGGCCGGGGTAGTACAAAGTATGGAAGTACTTAGGTTACTAAGAGTAAATGGTTATAAGCCCCAGCGTACAATAAGGGCCGTTTTGTTTATGAATGAGGAAAACGGACTAAGGGGAGGTAATAAGTATGCGGAAGTAGCCAAAAGTAAAAAGGAGAAGCACATATTTGCCCTAGAAAGCGATTCTGGAGGTTTTACCCCTCGAGGATTTTCCTTTGATAGTTCCGATGCCAATCTTGAAAGGGTGTTGAAATGGAAGTCCTTATTTGATCCTTATTTAGTTCATGTTTTCGAAAAGGGATATAGTGGTGCGGATATAGGTCCCTTAAAGGATCAGCAGATTGTTATGGCCGGCTTGGTTCCTGACTCTCAACGTTATTTTGATCATCACCATGCACAAAATGATACCTTTGAGCATGTGAATAAAAGAGAACTGGAGCTAGGTGCTGCTGCAATGGCGAGCCTGGTCTACCTATTTGATAAGTACGGAATTCTCCCAAACTAAATAAATTTTGGATTCAATATCCATTAACGGGGACGATTGTAGCATCGTTCCCGTTTTTTATGATAGTTCTTTTTGAAACGCATATAGACTTATTTTAAGAAGAAAAATAAATCCGTACCTTTGCACCTCATTAAAAACGAGCAAAATGCAAGACGGAATATATGCTAAATTCAACACTTCTAAAGGTGAGATTTTAGTGAAATTGACACATGACAAAACCCCCGGGACGGTGGGTAATTTTGTGGCTTTGGCCGAAGGAAATATGGAGAACAGTGTAAAACCACAGGGCACTCCTTATTATGATGGAATTTCTTTTCACAGGGTTATTCCAGATTTTATGATCCAAGGAGGTTGTCCTTTGGGCACAGGTACAGGTGATGGTGGATATAAGTTTGATGACGAATTCCATAAAGACCTTAAGCATGATGCTCCCGGTGTATTATCCATGGCAAATGCAGGTCCTGGAACTAATGGAACACAATTTTTCATTACCCATATTGCAACACCATGGTTAGATAATAAACATACTGTATTTGGTCATGTGACA
>JBFIGS010000118.1:0-8606 GCA_041602195.1 Sediminicola sp.
TGGCCTCCATTTCAATTTCGAGCTGCATAATTTTTCGATCCATGACATCCAAATCCTCAGGTTTGGAATTTATTTCCATACGAAGTTTGGAGGCAGCTTCATCCATAAGATCAATGGCCTTGTCCGGTAAAAATCTATTGGTGATATACCGTTGGGACAATTCAACTGCAGCAATGACCGCTTCGTCTTTAATGCGGACCTTGTGGTGGGCTTCATATTTGTCCTTGATACCTCTTAAAATGGAAATTGCACTTTCGGTATCAGGTTCGTCTACTACGATTTTTTGAAATCTTCTCTCCAAGGCCTTATCCTTTTCAAAATATTTTTGATATTCATCCAGCGTGGTAGCACCAATGGCGCGTAATTCGCCCCTTGCCAAGGCAGGTTTCAATATGTTGGCCGCATCCATGGCGCCCTGACCACCTCCAGCTCCTACCAGAGTATGGATTTCATCAATAAATAATACGATGTTGCCATCGGAGGAAGTGACTTCCTTGATGACCGCTTTTAAACGTTCCTCGAACTCCCCTTTATATTTGGCCCCGGCAATCAATGCACCCATATCTAAAGAGAATATAGTTTTATCCTTTAAATTTTCGGGAACATCCCCTTGTACTATTCTATGAGCCAATCCTTCGGCAATAGCAGTTTTACCTACCCCCGGTTCCCCTACCAACATAGGGTTGTTTTTTGTTCTTCTAGATAAAATTTGTAGGATACGTCTAATTTCCTCATCGCGACCAATAACAGGATCTAATTTCCCGCTATCTGCCATTTCATTGAGGTTTTTTGCGTATTTATTGAGCGAATTATATGTTTCTTCCGCACTTTGTGAAGTTACTTTACCGCCTTTTCGCAATTCTTCAATTGCTGCGATCAGGTGTTTTTCGGTTCCACCCTGATCTTTTAAGATTTGTGCAATTTTGCTTTTCGATTTAAAAATGGCCAATAGCAAATGTTCAATGGATACATATTCGTCTTCCATTTTTTTTGCAATAACACCCGCTTCCGTAAGTGTTTTGCCAGCTTCTCGGGAAAGCATTAGGTCTCCGCCGGAGACTTTCGGAAAACTTTCTAATTCTTTATCCAAGATCTGATTGACCAATCCTATGTTAACATTTAGTTTTTTAAGGATAAAAGGCAATACATTTTCATCAACAACAGCAATGGCTTTAAAAATATGCTCATTTTCTATTTGTTGGTGTCCAAACCCTTGAGCGAGCTGTTGCGCTTGCTGTATGGCTTCCTGTGACTTTGTGGTGAAATTATTTAAGTTCATATCTTTTATGTCTTTTAATGATATTGTTTACTTTTGAATTAGTTAAAGTCAATAATCTAACCAAATTAGAGGTGCGGACAAAATGACGGTAAACTTTAGAAAAAACACGACAACTAGTCAGGTGTAAGTTTTAAATACACTTCCGACTTATCATTAAAATTACGAAATGGGATTATTAAATAATATTTTTGGGAATAAGAATTCTAATGAGAAAAAGGTGGAAACCGATTTACCTTGGGTTAATTTGGATTCTTTATCCCAATTGGATGAGATTGAATCAAAATCTGCGAATAGGGTACAAGTGATTTTTAAGCATTCTACCACATGTGGTATCAGCAGAATGGTCATGAACATGTTCAAAAATTCTTACAATTACCCGGTAGACCAGATAGACCTGTATTATTTGGATCTGCTTGCCAATAGAGAGGTGTCTAATGGAGTAGCAGAAAAATTTCAAGTAATGCATCAATCACCACAATTACTAGTAATAAAAAATGGTACAGTGGTAGCCCATGATTCCCATGGGGCCATCAATGAAATTTCCTTGGAGAAATATCTATAAAAGAAAAACAGCCCTTGAAAAAGGGCTGTTTTTTTATGTTGAGATCGATTTAAATCAATTGAATCTTTGATTTTGTAGGATATATTTAAGTTTTCCTTTTACATCTTCCCCAGCATCATAAACCATTTGTTCATTGGACGGGAAGGGTACAGAAACCACACTTATCAAATTTAATAAATCCGTTTCCAAGGCTCTTTTGTCTCCTTGATAATTAGCATAAATATGCTCAAAGATAAACTCGCTGGCCAAAGGATAGGTGTTGATAGTTTGTTTAGTCCTTAAATCCTTAAAACTAACGTTTCCTACCACTTGGGCAGCCTTAAATTGTGTGAATTGATGAAAATCGCATCGAACGGTTTTAAAGTTGTCTATTTTTATTTCATTACCCAGACTATCTTTTAGAATATTACCGTTTGCATCTTCCGCATAACGATAGCCGTCCTTAATTTGTCTTTCTTTGCTGATTTGTTTTTCTCTTACCTGCTCAGGGGATATGACGATACTTCTGAAAGCAACTTGCATTTCATAATCATAATCGATATTCTTTCTAGGCTGGGCATGGTATTCTGTCCAAAGATTGTTTACGCCATAGGTATTGAAATTTAATAGGTCCTCCTCCAATCTCGATGGAATAATTTGATCAGAATCATTGATCATACTCACCTTAACAAAATCACGGCCTTTGGCATAGGCCTCCTCTTGCTTTAGTTTACAATCGGAATATCCAGGGCTCAGTTCATTCAGATATGCAAAATCATCGTAAGCTTTTCTATAATCTGCTTTACTGGATGCATTACTCAGTAATTCACTGGCATTGTTATATAGATAATCGGACAATTCTTGTTTTACCCTGATTATTCTTTCATCGTAATTATTAAAGCTGAATTTGGCATTCCTATTCTCATCTCTGATATATAGAGGCAAGATAGGTCTTATCCTTTGCTGAATATTTTTCAATTGCGTATAAGAATCAAAAATCCTTTCCAAATTGGCCGGATTATTTTCTTTTTGTAAGAAGGCAATCTCTTGTAATTCCCTTTCTGTATTTTTCTTGTAAGCCTGCTCCAACATTAAAATGTAGGGCTGATTCCCTTTTTTATCCTTATTATCTGCAAGATTGCTTAAAGAACTATTTATAGCATTTCCGTAGTTGCCTACGTTAAGGGCTTCCTGTGTTTTTTTTACGCCTCCGCATGCAATAAACAGCAGTACTAGAGAGCTAAGTAGTAGTAGTTTTTTCATAATGGTTTGTTTTACGATTATCACATATAATTCAATAGCCGTGCCAAAAAACTATATGATTACTAAACGCAGCTTGTAGCGATATCGTATACAAACAAAAAAAAAGCCCTATTTAAAGGGCTTTTGAAGGGATACTATTAAGTTATTTTTTTTTCGATTGATATACCGGAAGCAATTTGGAGGATACTTCTCCAAAGCCAATTCGTACTCCACTCTTCTCACAATACCCACGAATTGTGACCGTATCGTAATCTTGGATAAACTTACGTTCGGTCCCATCTTTTAGTTTCAGTGGTTTTTCTCCTCTCCAGGTCAGTTCCAACATTGAGCCATAAGAATCAGGAGTTGGTCCTGAAATGGTGCCGCTGCCCATCATATCACCGCTGTTTACCTTACAGCCGTTAACAGTATGATGCGCCAACTGTTGGGACATAGTCCAATACATATATTTGAAATTCGACTTTGTGACCGTTGTTGGTTCTCCATTGTCTGGGGTGATATCTACCTCTAAATTAATATCGAAACCTTTTTTTCCAGTCTGTTGAAGGTAGGGTAGTGGTTGGGGTTCTTGTTTAGGGCTTTCTACTCTAAACGGCTCCAAGGCGTCCATGGTAACGATCCATGGTGAAATAGAGGAGGCAAAGTTTTTAGCCAAAAATGGTCCTAAAGGCACATATTCCCATTTTTGAATGTCCCTAGCACTCCAATCATTAAATAGGACCATCCCGAAAATATAGTTTTCTGCTTCGTTCACGGGAATGGTCTCCCCAAGAACATTAGCGTCTGTTGTGATAAAAGCCATTTCCAATTCAAAATCCACTAGCTTGGAAGGGCCGTATATAGGCTCATCAGATCCTGCAGGCAAGGTTTGTCCCATTGGTCTGTGGATTGGTGTCCCGGAAGGCACAATAGAGGAACTCCTTCCATGATATCCCACGGGTATATGTAACCAGTTTGGAAGCAATGCATTTTCAGGATCCCTAAACATTTTTCCAACATTCGTGGCATGTTCCTTACTGGAATAAAAATCAGTATAGTCCCCAATTTGAACAGGAAGCTGCATTTCTATTTCGTCCATGGTAAATAGGACTATCTTTTTATGATCTTCATTGTTCTTAAGTTCCGGATTACCGGCGTCGAATATTTCACTGATCCTATTTCTCACCAATCTCCATGTCTTTTTTCCATCTGAGATAAAATCATTCAAGGTGTCTTGCAAGAAAATATCATCTGTCAATGGAATATCCTTGAAGTATCCCAATTGGTGCAGAGCACCTAGATCTATTGCGTGGTCCCCAATTCTGGTCCCTATGGTGATAATATCATCCCGCGTTAAAAAAACCCCAAAAGGGATATTCTGAATGGGAAAATCAGAATTGTCACTCACAGGTATCCAACTTTTTTTTGCAGGGTCGTTACTTTTTATGGGCATGATATAATTGTTAATTTGTATTTGATAAAATTCTTATCAAATATATTATTTTCTTCCAATTTAAGGCGGGCAATTCGTATTTTTACGGCTTATTTAGAAGAATATTTTTATTATGCAGCGAGATAATCAAATTTTTGAATTAATAGAGGCGGAGAAGGAACGCCAATTGGAAGGCATTGAATTAATTGCCTCGGAAAATTTTACCAGTCCACAAGTAATGGAGGCCGCCGGTTCTGTATTGACCAACAAATATGCCGAAGGTTATCCTGGGAAAAGATATTACGGAGGTTGTGAAATAGTTGATGAAGTTGAGCAGATTGCCATTGATAGGGCAAAAGAGCTTTTCGGAGCTGCCTATGCCAATGTACAACCCCATTCCGGGTCTCAAGCTAATGCCTCTGTATACCATGCATGTTTACAGCCTGGAGATAAAATACTGGGTTTTGATCTTTCTCATGGAGGTCATTTGACACATGGTTCTCCAGTAAATTTCTCAGGCCGCTTGTATTCCCCTGTTTTTTATGGTGTAGATAAAGAAACTGGGGTTTTAGATTACGATAAGATTCAAGAAATTGCCACTAAGGAACAACCTAAGATGATTATTGCAGGGGCGTCGGCCTACTCTAGAGACATGGATTTTAAACGCTTTAGGGAAATTGCAGATAGTGTAGGTGCTCTATTGTTGGGAGATATTTCACACCCTGCAGGCCTTATCGCCAAAGGAATTTTAAGTGATCCACTTCCGCATTGTCATATAGTAACCACAACCACTCACAAAACATTAAGAGGTCCAAGAGGCGGACTGATCTTAATGGGTGAGGATTTTGATAATCCTTTTGGAATCACATTGAAGAATGGCAGTCTTAGAAAAATGTCCGCTCTTTTAGATTTAGCAGTTTTTCCAGGAAATCAAGGAGGACCCTTAGAGCATATCATTGCAGCCAAGGCAATTGCCTTTGGAGAGGCATTGACAGATGAATTTTTGCATTATATGTTGCAGGTGAAAAAGAATGCCGCCGCTATGGCCGCAGCCTTTGTGGCCAAAGATTATAAAATCATTTCCGGAGGAACAGATAATCATATGATGTTGATCGACCTACGTAATAAGGATATCACTGGGAAGGAAGCAGAAAATGTTTTGGTTAAAGCCGACATCACCGCGAATAAAAACATGGTACCATTTGATGACAAATCCCCTTTTATCACTTCTGGAATACGTTTCGGAACTGCTGCAATCACCACAAGAGGATTGAAAGAGGCGGATATGGCCACCATTGTAGAATTCATAGATACCGTATTGACCAATAAGGACAACGAAGCCTTAATTGAAGGGGTTCGTGACCAGGTCAATGAATTAATGAAAGGAAAGGCGTTGTTTAACGCGTAGAATAAATGGTCCTATGAACACCAGTAGCCCTACCTATTGGTGTTCATTCAGACCTCTTTAATGATTTAGCATAAATAGATCGCCATAGACCATTGATTTACTATCTAAATCATATATTACTGCATCAGTTTCAGAATCGTAGTACAAACCCCAATATCCAAAATAGTCGTTTATAGAACTATTATTTCCTGATCTGATGTTTTCAAGGTTACCATCACCTTCCAATGGGCCTTCTTCAAAAACGGGAATGAACATCTCAAAAGGAACTTCTTTTGCATTCTTTGTCAACATGAAATGGTGATCTGTAATTTCCTTTAAAATATTTTCTAGTTGTGTGGGAATACTTTGGGAATATATTTTTTTGATGACAATAGAGGTATCCTTTAATAAGATAGAAATTTCTTCAATATCTATGGTCGAAGAGTTCAGATCTTGTAAGGCTTGTAATGCTTTTAGAAATGGATTGACATTAGTTAAGACGCAATTGTCCTCTTCCTGCTCCCATCTATGTGTATTTAAGAAATACAATACCTCACTTAAGGTTAAGTTGTTTTGAAATTCAAGGTTTAAACATGCTTCCACATAGTTGGAGCTGTAGATTGTAACTGCAACATCAGCGTAAAAATATTTTGCCAGACTTTTTTCAAAGGTATCCAGTCCATTGATTCCATAATTGGTATCAATTCCGGGTTTTAGATAGTTTTTAAAACTTTCAGTGTACAGAGGCATAATAATTTTGGGATTTGGTTAAGCATATTCACGAAGTTAAATTTTAAAAAAGTGTGTATGCTATATAAAAACCTTAGAAAAATTATGGTTTATGTCTCAAATGAAGCGGTTTGTCGATAAAATGATGTATTCCTGCAGGAATTTTCTGATACTTTAAATAAACCCCCTATTCCTGGCTTCTGTTATCAGGGCTTGGTCATTTTGTTTTTCAACACCGAATATAGCTTTTAATTGGCGCTTTCTATTTTCAATACCAGGAAGGGATAAAGAGATATGATCTATCATATCTTTGGTTTTTGTGCCTATGGAAAGATGGTATAATATTTTCTTGTCGTTGTCGTCCAAGGGAATGTCATTGGCCATTTTGGTCCTAATGGCGATCAATGCTTTTTTAGTGTAAAATGGAGGCTCTTTCATGACCGTATGTACCATATCATTAAGGGCATTTTCATCAATCTCGGTTTTAACCATATAACCCTCTGGGTTTACAGATTTCAAAATGCTATTAATGCGATAATTGTCACTAAAAGAGGATAAGAAAACAATTTTGGATTTTGGAACTACTTTTCTGGCTAGAATACCTAAGTCTTCTCCAGTATGTGCTTGGGTCTCATTGGCCGGACCCAATTGAATATCTAACATGATAATGTCATAGGCAAAAGATTTTGCAGAATCTGTAATCTTTTGTTTCCCAAGTTCATAGGTTTTAGCAGTGTCCACTTGAATTGTGAAATCTTCAAACTGAATTTCTTCCAATATAAATTTATATCCAATCATGGTCATTTCATGATCATCCACCGCTAGAATCCGTAGTGTTTTCATTATCCCTTGATGGTTTTAAAGTTCTTTGTTTGTTGATTTCTGAATGGGACCTTTGGGCATTATATTATCAGTAAAAGGTATATTGACTATAAGAGTGGTTCCCTTGCCAATTTTACTTTTTATATCCAAACTACCATTCATTTTTCTTACTCGGGAAGTTATATTTTTCAATCCTATTCCCTTTTTCTCATTTTTGACCTGATATCCAACCCCATCATCTTCGACCCTCACCAATATATCCCTCTCGTTACCGTCCAAGGTAACTTTTATATTCTTTGCCAACGCATGTTTAATGCAGTTCTGTAATGCTTCCTGAAGTATTCTATAAATATTTATTTTCACCTCACTATTCAGGCGGTCCCATTCCAAATCGGTAGTAAACTCTAAATTACAGTGAACTTGAGAGCTACTTTCAATCGTTTTTAAAAGATCTTCTACCGAATAAATAAAGTTATGAATTTTTTGATAAGCAGCATGGTTCAGTTCATGAGAAATAGTCCTGACCTCTTCCTCAACATCCTGTAGTTTTTTTAGATATTCCGCTCTTTGCTTTGCACTGGTTTCCCCATTTCTGTTGTTCAAGCCACTCAATACAAGTCGTATACCTAGCATTTGACCCAATATGCCATCATGTAGTTCTTCCGAAACCCTTTTCTGCTCCTCGTGTTTTCCTTCCAAAAACTTCTCTTTTTGGGATAACATTAGGTTAAAGATTTCCAGGTTACTTTCCTGTTGTTGCTGGTCAAATTTTAATTTTTGGTTTTTAATGCGCAAAGAAATAATACTTACAATGGCGATGGCCATAAAAAGGAGCCCTATTGCGACTCCAAGCCATAGTTGTTTTTGTTTGGCAAGTAGTTGGTTTTGTTCTATGAACTGGTCTGTTTCAAATTCTATTCTCGCAAACTTATTCCTGATTTGCCGTTCTTCTTTTTGTAGGCTATCATTGAGACCAATATATTGTTGTACGTATTGAGGGGCATTTTTTTTGTCCAGTTTACTGATCAATTCAAGACTTTCCAATAGCCTTTTGTTGTTACTGCTTCTTTTTGCAAATGTTTTGGATTTCTTTGCATATGCGATGGCGCTGGAGGTATCTTTTTTATGTATGGCATATTCTGCCAGATAATAATTGGTGAGGGACAAGCCAACA
>JBFIGS010000119.1:0-8580 GCA_041602195.1 Sediminicola sp.
CGAGCTCATAAAGAGAAGAAAATTGTTGATGCAGCCAATAAGACTGCAGAAGCTATTAAGCAATTGGAAATCAAGATTGCTGCAAAAGCAGGTGCTGGAGATAAATTATTTGGATCTATCACCAATATGAACCTAGCTGAATCTTTGGAAAAGGCTGGTCATTCTATCGACAAGAAGTACATTAGCATACTTGGAGGTTCTATTAAAAGAACTGGACCATACAACGCACAGATTCGTTTACACAGGGAAGTAATCATAGATTTCCCTTTCGAAGTTGTTGCTGAGGCAAATAGTTAACAATTTTAGTTAAAAAGTAATATGAAAGGCTACCTTGCGGTAGCCTTTTTTTTATGCTATTTTTGCGCTGACTAAATTTACTAATTCAACTACATTCAAATGAAAACAAAATTTCTATTGGCGATTACCTTTCTGTTCTATGGTGGAATGGTTATGGCCCAAGTAACTACTTCTAATATTAGAGGTACGGTAATGGACGATGAAAACTTGCCTTTATTGGGGGCCAACATCGTAGCATTGCACACCCCGACCGGAACAAAGTATGGGGCGATCACCAATGAGGAAGGAAGGTTCAACCTTTTGAACCTTAGAGTTGGGGGACCTTACGAGGTGACCATTTCTTATATTGGTTTTAAAACTGAAACAAGCTCAGATCTTTACTTGACATTGGGTGCAACCCTAAATTTAGATCTAAAGCTGAAATCGGACAGTCAAGCACTGGAAGAAGTTGTTCTAGTATCCGATAGGGGAACAGGAACATTTGGTAGTGACCGTACCGGTGCTGAGACAAGCGTAGGCAAAAGGGAACTGACCAGATTACCTACTATTTCACGTTCGGCCCAAGATTTTACTAGATTGGAGCCAACTTCAAGTGGTAATTCATTCGGTGGCCGAAATGACCAGTTTAATAACTTCTCTTTGGATGGGGCCATTTTCAATAATCCATTTGGATTGGATTCGCCAACTCCAGGTGGTCAAACAGGTGCCCAGCCAATTTCATTGGATGCTATTGATCAAATTCAAGTGTCTACTGCTCCTTACGATGTTACCCAATCTGGATTTACAGGTGCTTCCGTAAATGCGGTCACAAAAAGTGGTACCAATGAACTTCATGGAACGGTTTATGGATTTTTCAGAAATGAAGACTTAACCGGAGGTAAGATCAAGGGCGAAGATGTTGTTAAACCTAAACTGAGCCAAAACCAATACGGATTCAGTATAGGTGGTCCAATTGTGAAAAATAAATTATTCTTTTTCGCCAACTTTGAAAAAGATGAAAGAGATGATTTGGGTTCTAATGGCTGGATTCCTAACACAGGAACTGGTGCTATTAATGAATCAAGGGTTTTGGAATCTGATTTAATAGCTGTTCAGTCTGCATTGGCAGATGTAGGTTATGACACTGGACGATATGAAGGTTTTACTTATGGCTCCAGCTCTACCAAAGGTATCTTTAAATTGGATTGGAACATCAATGACAAAAATAGATTGGCCTTTATATACAATTTCTTGGATGCTTCAAGTGAAAAACCAGCGCATCCAACTGCAATTCAAAAAAGGGGTCCAAACTTTACCACTTTGCAATTTGAAAATAGCGGTTATGAAATCAATAACAAATTAAATTCCATTCAGTTGGAACTTAACTCAACCTTATCCGATGAAGTGACCAATAAATTGCAAGTTGGTTATACCCACTTCGATGACTTCAGAAACCCGCTATCTGCACCTGCCCCTTCAATAAACATTACCAAAGGAGGGACAAACTATATTATAGCAGGTCACGAACCATTTTCTGTAAATAATAGATTGGACCAAAAGGTGTATCAGTTGACCAACAACTTGAATATCTTTAAAGGTAATCATACTTATACAGTTGGTTTTTCTTTCGAAAAATTTGAATTTGACAACTCTTTCAACCTAACAGCTTATGGGTTCGATTTATTTGGAGGTGTTGATATAGCCGATTTCGATGCAACTAGCTATGATTTCGACGGCCCGCGTGCTACGTTTGAAGCAAACAATCAAGTGCCAGACGGACAAGGATGGAATTTGGCAGAAACCAACGTTGGACAATTGGCGTTCTACGTTCAAGATGAATGGAATGTTACGGACGATTTTAAACTTACTTATGGTGTTCGTTTTGATAAGCCCTTATTCTTTGACTCAGCAGAAAAAGCACAAGACGTTATTGATAGAGGTTTCGTAATTGCAGATCAACCCTATGTAAATCCAAATACTGGGGAAACAGTTTTTATTGACAATACCCAAATGCCTAATAATGACTGGTTGATTTCACCTAGGGTAGGCTTTAACTGGGATGTTGAGGGTGATAGATCTCTACAAGTAAGAGGAGGTTCCGGATTATTCACTGGTCGTTTTCCTTTTGTATGGTTAGGAAATCAAATTGGATCTCCTGATGTATTTTTCTTGCAAGCGGTTGATCCTGATTATAAATTCCCACAGGTTTGGAGAACAAACTTGGGAGTTGATAAGAGATTGGACGGTGGATTAATTTTAACCGGAGATTTATCTTATACCAAAGATATCAATGGAGCTCATGTTCAACATTGGGGACTAACAGATCCTTCAGGTTCTTTGGCTGGTGTTGATAATAGGCCAATCTATACTGCGGATGATCAATTGAATGGCTTTGGACTTGGTGCAGGACCTTTTGTATTTACCAATTCTGACAAAGGTAGAATCTGGAATGCGTCTTTTAAAGCGCAAAAAACATTTAATAATGGACTCTATGCAATGGCTGCCTATAGCTATTTAAATGCAAAGGATGTAAACTCTATCGAAGCTGAGATCACAAGTGATGCATTTGCTGGCAACCCAATTGTCAATAATGTAAATACAGATGTTCTTTCATATTCTAAATACGGAGACACCCATAGGTTTATTGGGGTGGCCAGTAAAAACTGGACGTATGGTAATGGTAAATGGGCTACTACCGTGTCAACTTTCTTTGAATATGCACAGGGCGCTCGCTATAATTATGTTTATGGTGGTGACATCAATGGAGACGGGTCACAAATAAACGACCTTATTTATATTCCAACTGCCAGTGAAATTGGACAAATGAACTTTAGTGGTGCAGGAGATGCCCAAGCTTTGGAAGCCTTTATCCAGCAAGATGATTATTTAAAGGATAACAGGGGAGATTATATGGAGCGTTATGCTGCTTTGGCACCTTGGAGAGGAAAATGGGATATGAAATTCTTGCAGGATTACAACTTTAAGGTGGCTGGTGATAAAACCAATACCATTCAGTTCAGTGTTGATATCCTGAATGTAGGAAACCTGATAAATTCCGACTGGGGAGTTGTTCAACAACCAAATAACATAAGTCCTATTGGAGTATCTGTTGATCCTGATACAAATGTACCAACTTATAGTTTTGATGAAACTTTAAGTGACACTTACGGGTTCGACACAAGTTTGTTGTCTAGATGGCAAGCACAATTTGGTTTGAGGTATATTTTTTAAAACATTTTGTTATTTAAAGATTAAAAGGCTGTGCAGTTTGCACAGCCTTTTTATTTTTGCAGCTGGAAACACAGGACTTGGGTGAAAACCTAGGAATCATCCTGAAATACGGATATAATTTAAATTTGAAAATGAAATATACAAGACTTACCAAACAACAGTTGGAGGAATTGCATCAGGAATTCATAAACTTCTTGGCCACACAATCTATTACCGGAGAAGAGTGGGAAGGCATTAAAACCGATAAACCTGAAGTGGCGGAGGAAGAAATAGATGTATTTAGTGATTTGGTTTGGGAAGGGGTTTTGACCAAAGTTGAGTACTTGGAAAATATTTCCGCTCAAAATATGCACTTGTTCCAGTTGACCGATAAGGAAATGAAACTGATTTCAGTGAAAGTAATGAATCCAAATATAGATTTGTCAACCTCAGAAGGTTTTGAATGGTTCAAGAAAAATTGGCAATCAGATTTTGTGGAGTATCTTACCGCTTCCAAAGCTTATACGGACGATAAGAACTTGGATAAGTTTGACCTAATTAAACAGGGGGCCGTCATTACAAGAGGGGACCTGTACAACTGGTTCGATAAAATGATTGAATAATTTTTATTTGGATCGGATATCAAAACACATACACACATCACTATAGTTAAGGTATTAATAAAATAATGGCACAAAAACCAACATTACCAAAAGGAACAAGGGATTTTACCCCTTCAGAGGTCGTAAAGCGTAATTATATATTTGATGTTGTTAAAAAACATTTCACGGCATTTGGTTTTCAACCTATAGAAACCCCATCTTTTGAGAATTCAGAAACCTTAATGGGAAAGTACGGTGATGAAGGAGACAGGCTGATCTTTAAAATATTAAATTCAGGGGATTACCTGAGTAAAGTGGATGATGCTACCTATGCAGATAGGGATTCCAACAAACTGACCACAAAGATTTCAGAAAAAGCATTACGATATGATCTCACCGTACCCTTTGCAAGATATGTGGTGATGCACCAGAATGAGCTGGACTTCCCTTTTAAAAGATACCAAATTCAGCCTGTATGGAGGGCCGATAGGCCCCAAAAAGGTAGGTTTAGGGAATTTTTTCAATGTGATGCTGATGTTGTAGGGGCAAATTCCCTGCTTCAAGAGGTGGAATTGGTGCAATTGTATGACGCCGTTTTTACGGATCTAGGTTTAAATGGAGTTTCCATTAAATTGAACAATAGGAAGGTCTTGGCGGGAATCGCCGAAGTTATCGGAGCCAAAGAACACCTGATCGATTTTACGGTAGCCTTGGATAAGCTGGATAAAATAGGGGAGGAAGGCGTCAAGAAGGAAATGTTGGAAAAAGGCATATCCGAAGAGGCTATTGTTAAGGCCGCTCCACTTTTTACCATGTCAGGCTCCAATACGGATCAGCTATTGGCTTTGAAAGAATTGTTGCAGGATTCCATAGAGGGATCAAAAGGTGCGGAGGAACTATCCTTTATTGTGGAAACCCTGGAGGATTTGGGCCTTCAATCTGCGACGTTGAAATTGGATGTTACCCTGGCAAGAGGGCTCAATTACTATACCGGAGCAATTTTTGAGGTAGCTGCCCCAGAAAAAGTTAAATTAGGATCTATCGGTGGGGGTGGCAGATACGATGACCTTACAGGCATTTTCGGGCTTAAGGATGTTAGTGGCGTAGGCATTTCTTTTGGGTTGGACCGCATTTACTTGGTATTGGAAGAATTGAATCTTTTTCCAAAGGCCATAGATCAGTCTTTGGATGTACTTTGTGTTAATTTTGGGGATAAGGAGGCCTTGGCTGCCTTAAAATTAGTGGGAAAATTGCGTAAAATGGGCGTAAAGGCCGATTTTTATCCTTCTACGGCCAAAATGCAAAAGCAAATGAAATACGCCAATAACAGAAATGTACCTTATGTAGTATTGATCGGAGAGCAAGAACTTGCAAACAATACCTTCGTTGTTAAAGAAATGGCAAAAGGGGAACAGCAGACCTATAGCTTGGATGCTCCGGAAAATTTTGTAAAAGAACTATAATTGATTCTTTATGGCGTTAACAATGGCCTGGAGATATAATTGATCGTGGGGAACATACTTTTTGGATCTGCCGTTTTGCTGTAGTTCCTTAATATATATAGAAAGCGGGAGTAGGGCTAAAGCCTTTACCTCGCTTTCCTGTTTTTTAAGGTGGTCTACCGAAGTTTTAAGTTCACATATATACGTATGATGAAACTCACAATCGGTCAATTCATCACGATGTTTTTTGATTGATTTAAAAATACCGACTTTGATCAAGTCTGTTTCTGAAACATCCAATCCTATCTCCTCTGATATTTCCCGTACGGCAGATGGAATAATATTTTCTCCCGCTCCAATATGACCGGCAACTGATACATCCCACAGTAGGGGGTAAGTCTCTTTGGAAGCAGCTCTCTGTTGTATAAGGATTTCCCCTTTTTTGTTGTAAAACCAGACATGGACAGTCGGGTGAAAGAGCCCATTTTTATGTGCTTCAGATTTCATTAGGCGCTTTCCGGTGTAATTGCCTTGGTCATCCAAAATGTCGATAAGTTCATCCATGAGGTCAAGTATTAAAAAACCCTCCTGATGGGGAGGGTTTAAATGGTTTATTCAAAATAACTGAATGATTCCCCGTCTTTAATGGTAAGGAGGGTTTCGTAAATTAATCGAATCACATTTTCCACATCATCCCTATGCACGGTTTCTACTGTGGTGTGCATATATCTTAGGGGAAGCGAAATAAGGGCCGAGGCTACACCACCGTTGCTATAGGCAAAGGCGTCTGTATCAGTACCTGTATATCTTGATGAGGCCATGCGCTGAAATGGTATTTTTTGGGCTTCGGCAGTTTCCAGGATACGTTCACGTAATTTGTTCTGTACTGCAGGCGCATAAGAAATAACAGGACCGGCACCTATCTCGGTATGGCCTTGTTTTTTCTTTTCTATCATTGGTGTTGTGGTGTCATGACAAACATCTGTGACAATGGCAATATTTGGTTTAATCGTGTGGGTGATCATTTCAGCACCACGTAGACCAATCTCCTCCTGTACGGAATTTGTAATATACAATCCAAACGGTAATTTCACTTCGTTCTCGTGTAAAAGACGGGCCACTTCTGCAATCATAAAACCTCCTGCGCGATTGTCAATAGCACGACAAACAAATTTATTGCCGTTCAAAATCTGGAATGTGTCTGGATAGGTGATCACACAACCTACATGAACGCCCATTTTTTCAACTTCTTTTTTGTCTTTTGCGCCAATATCCACAAAGATGTTGTCCAATTTTGGTGGTTCTTCTTTTGAGCTTTCCCTTGTATGTATTGCTGGCCAACCGAAAATACCTTTTACAATGCCGTTTTTGGTATGGATATTAACCCACTTAGAAGGGGCTATTTGATGATCACTCCCCCCATTTCGGATTACATAGATAAGACCTTCGTCAGTAATGTAATTTACATACCATGAAATTTCGTCAGAATGTCCTTCTATTACTACCTTGTATTTGGCATCTGGATTGATTACGCCAACTGCCGACCCATAGGTATCCGTTATAAAGGTATCCACATAAGGTTTCAGGTAATCCATCCATATTTTTTGGCCTTCCCACTCATATCCGGTCGGGGAAGGGTTGTTTAAATATTTCTCAAAAAAATCAATCGACTTTTTAGTAAGTATCTTTTTTGAACTCATGTAATTTTGTTTTGTACAAACTTAACGATATTCACTTTTATTTAATAATAACATTGTGGGATAATGCTTAATTTTAGCACGATTTTTGAGTTTGATAGAAGCATGAAAAAGGAATTGTTGGTTTTTATTTTAGGATTGATGGGCTTCTTTGCTTTTGCCCAAGGGGAAGAGGAGGTAGATTCCCTGGCCACACAATATGTAAAGATGTATGGGGATTCTGTTTTTGTGAGCTCTATTCCACTAAGGGAGGTATTTGTTTTTGGACAGTTGAATTTCCCTTCATATAAGGATAAGCTTCGGTACTATATATTAAAGAGAAAAACTTTGAAGGTGTACCCATATGCAAAGTTGGCCTCAGAACGCCTGGTTGGTTTAACGGATAGCTTGGAACTTATCAAATCAAAATCTAAACGAAGAAAATATACCAAGAAGGTTCAGAAATATATAGAGGATGAGTTTTCAGAGGAATTAAAGAAGTTGACCCGAACCGAGGGGCAGATTTTGGTAAAGCTTATTCATAGGCAAACGGGGATAACCGCGTTTGACCTGGTAAAGGAATTGCGTAGTGGATGGCGTGCATTCTGGTACAACACTACGGCCAAGTTTTTTAATATAAGTATTAAGGAGGAATTTCATCCAGAAAATGTCCTGGAGGATTATCTCATAGAAGATATTTTACAAAGGGCTTTCGCGGAGAGAAAGCTGGAAAGACAGGAGTCGGTATTGGATTATGATTATGCATCCCTATCCAACAAATGGAAGAAGAATGGAAATTGAAAAAAAATAGTTGTGTAATTCAATTTAATCCATTAAATTTAATACCCTTTTTAAAAATAATTGTTCCTGCAATAATCTAATTATAAGCGATTTAAAAACAACTTTAAATTTCCTTTAAAAAAAGGCAAAAAAAAGTGTTGTGGTATTGCGGAAAGGTTGTAGGTTTGCAGCCCGAAACAACGAGGGTTGTGGAGGGAAAAGCGGTCGAGAGGCCATGTTCATTGAAGGTTCTGGAGCAGCAAAAGAGAAAAGAAAAAAGTTTTTCATTTTTTATTTGCGGGGAACAAAAAGGGTTGTATATTTGCACCCGCTTTGGGAGACAGAGCGACAGAATAAAACAAGAATAGACAAGTTCTTTAACATATTGGAAAGACAGCGTAGGATGTCACAGTTTTAGCGATTGTGATGTCTGAATTAAAATTTTGAGAATGGGCCGGAAGATCGGATTTCCTTGGTCGTTGGAAATTATTTAAAAAACAACGATGAAGAGTTTGATCCTGGCTCAGGATGAACGCTAGCGGCAGGCCTAACACATGCAAGTCGAGGGGTAACGGGGTGCTTGCACCGCCGACG
>JBFIGS010000120.1:0-8548 GCA_041602195.1 Sediminicola sp.
ATCCCCTCCTTTGTATTAAAAATATGTTTAGATCCTAAAGGCGATTAAATTGCTTTGATGATGGCAATAAAATCGTCAGCTACCAATGCAGCTCCACCTATAAGTCCGCCATCCACGTCTGGCTTGGAAAATATCTCTACTGCATTCCCTGGTTTAACACTACCTCCATATAGGATAGATACATTATTGGCTATTTTTGCATCGTATGCCTCCGTTAGGGTTTTACGTATAAAAGCATGCATTTCCTGCGCCTGCTCAGGCGAAGCTGTTTCACCAGTTCCAATAGCCCACACAGGCTCATATGCCAATATGATCTTGGCCCATTCACTTGCTGGCAATCCAAATAATGCATTTTCTAATTGACTGGCCACCACCTTAAAATGATCTCCAGATTTACGGTCCTGTAACTCTTCCCCAAAGCAAAACATAATGCGCATGCCCTTTGCCAAGCCTGCAACCACTTTTTTGCGCAAGATTTCATCGTTTTCCCCAAAATAGGCCCTTCTTTCAGAATGCCCAATAATTACAGTATCCACGCCTATATCCAATAGCATATCCGCAGATATTTCACCAGTAAATGCGCCGCTATCTTCAAAATGCATATTTTGGGCGATAACCTCAATGGCAGATGATTCCAAATGCTCTACTGCGGAAGCTAAATTCACAAAAGTTGGAGCTACCATGACCTCGGCATTCGTATCGGGTAATTTTGCCGATAGTTCTGCAAGCAAAGCCTCCGTTTCTTTATGGTTTTTGTTCATCTTCCAATTTCCTGCAACTATTTTACTTCTCATCTTATCCTATTTTAACTATTCTTAATTGAAATTTAATTTCTCTATATCCTTATAATGCACTTTCTGTACTATGGTGCCCTTTTCTAAAACCAATACCGCTGGATTGGAACGTACAATGGTCTTTAGAGCCGTCTCATCCGTAAAATAAAAATCGAAATCTAATTGATATTCATCAATAATCATTTTGGTGTATTGTTCGTTCGATGCGGACATCCCGATTACTTTGTATCCTTTGTCTCTTGCCAAATCAGTCACTTTTTTTATGTCCAAAAAGGCATTTAAGTTACTCTTTGCCAAATCATATGCTATTACCATTACCAGTTTATCCTCGGACAATAAGGATGATGCCCTATCCTCCCCATCTTTTTCTATGGTAAAATCATGAATAGGAGGCTCATACCCTTTTTGTATTTCGGTAGTTTCAACATCTATAAACTCCCCGTCTACTGTTGGATACCCTCCATTGGTCACTATTATTTTTTCCTCCCCGTTCACCTTAAATCTCCATGCATAATCATACACTGCTTTGGGAGCATCCTCCGGAACTGACATGCCTTCCTCAATATTCACGCCTATTTTATAAGGCCTAAAATCAATTGCAGGCAAATGGTTCAACACATAATTCGCGAACAATCCGCAAGCCACAACGGTCATCAATGTCACAATTGCTTGCACTTTTTCCCCAAAAATTGACTTTATGTGCTTGGTGCCAAAAAATAGGATGACGATAAGCACCAATAAAATCACATCCTTGGTAAAGGATTCCCAAGGGGTAAGCTTAACTGCATCTCCAAAGCAACCACAATCTGTTACCTTGTTAAAATATGCAGAATAGAAGGTAAGGAACGTAAAAAATACAATCATGAGCAAAAGGCTCCAAACCGTAAATTTTACTTTAAATCCCACCAAGAGCATAACTCCCAGTACAACTTCCAATATAACCACAAAGAGGGATATGGCCAATGCATAAGGCATTAAAAAAGGTAGATCTAGCACTCCTTGGCTAAAATACTCCTCCAACTTAAATGAAAAACCTACAGGGTCGTTCAATTTTATAAGTCCACTTATAATAAATAATATGCCAACGAAAATTCGACTAAACCCTACTAAATATTTCATATAATTAAAAGAAGCTGATTTTATTCATTATTGGATTCCAATAGTATCATGGCAAAGATGGAGTAATTGATCATATCCTGATAATTAGCTCCTATACCCTCACTCACCAATGTTTTGCCTTTATTATCCTCTATTTGTTTTACCCGCAATAGTTTTTGGAGAATTAGATCCGTAAGGGAACTAACCCTCATTTCACGCCATGCCTCACCATAGTCATGGTTTTTGTCTTCCATGAGGGATTTGGTGGTATCCATGTGTTTATTATATAAGGTAAGTGCCTCCTCGGCAGAGAGATCGGGTTGTTCCGCTATTCCCTTTTCAATTTGAATAAGGGCCATAATCGAATAATTGATGATCCCTATGAATTCAGATTTTTCATCTTCCTCAACCTTTCGGACCTCATTTTCCTGTAATCCACGAATTCTTTGGGCTTTGATATAAATTTGATCGGTCAATGATGGTAGTCGCAAAATACGCCAGGCACAGCCATAATCCTTCATCTTTTTTAAAAACAGATCTCGACAAATTTTTACGACCGCATCGTATTGTTCTGAGGTTTGCTGCATGTAGTATTTCTAATTTGTGTAAATTTCGCTTAAAATTTTTAATTGTTCAAAGTTCAAGGATCAAACTTACCTTTTATACTTCAAGTACTTTTTATACCAACCCTATGACCATTAACTGCAAAGGAAACTTAATCGACCTAAATATCCCAAAAGTAATGGGAATATTAAACATTACCCCCGATTCTTTTTTCGACGGTGGCAAGTATAGGGATGATAAGGCAATACTGGAAAAGACCGGACAAATGTTACGGGACGGGGCCACATTCATAGACGTTGGTGCCTATAGTTCCAGACCTGGGGCATCCCATGTGCCCGAAGAGGAAGAGCTAAACAGGATTGTTCCCATAGTAGAACTGCTTTTGAAAGAATTTCCCCAAATACTATTGTCCATTGACACTTTCAGGGCCAAAGTAGCCCATAATTGTTTGGATAGGGGCGCAGCCATGATAAATGATATATCTGCAGGTAAAATGGATGCCGACATGTTGACGCAAGTAGCAAATCACCAGGTCCCTTACATTATGATGCACATGAAGGGAACCCCCCAAACGATGCAACAGGAAACTTCCTATGATGATCTTATGAAAGATATTCTTTTCTATTTTTCTGAAAGGGTTGCCGCTGCCAGGGAGCTAAAAATAAATGACATCATTATAGATCCAGGTTTTGGATTTTCAAAAACCGTGGAGCAAAATTATGAAGTCTTACAAAAAATGGACCTGTTTCAATTACTGGAACTCCCTATTTTGGCGGGATTGAGCAGAAAATCCATGATCTATAAAGTTTTAGGGACCAACGCAAAAGGAGCCCTGAACGGTACAACGGCATTGAACATGGTAGCCTTGAACCGAGGAGCCAACATTTTAAGGGTCCACGATGTAAAAGAAGCACTGGAATGCATTAATCTAGGACAGGCCTTCCTTTAAATTTAATCGATTTTAAGTTCACCTATTTTTCCTATTTTTACAAAAAACAGCTGCATTGGATTTTTTGAATTTTCTAGATTTTAAGATTACGGATTTTTTGGACATCATACTTGTAGCAATACTCCTCTTCTACATTTATAAATTGGTCCGTGGCACTGTAGCCATCAATATCTTTATAGGTATAGTCATCGTTTGGGCCCTGTGGAAATTGACAGAATTGGTAGAAATGAGAATGATCAGCAGTATGGTTGGTGGTTTTATGAACATAGGCCTAATTGCTCTTATAATTGTTTTCCAACAAGAAGTACGGAAGTTCCTATTAATGGTAGGATCCACCAATTTTGCTTCAAAACGAAGTTTTTTACGGCAGTTTAAATTTCTGAAGCAAGAAGCTCTTACTACAGAAATAGATGTGGAGGCCATTGTGGGAGCCTGTGAAAAAATGAGCGCTACCAAAACAGGCGCACTCATCGTCATTGAACGAAACAACTCCTTGGATTTTATAAAGTCTTCAGGTGATAAAATGAATATTGAGGTCACCCAGCCCATTATAGAAAGTATCTTTTACAAGAACAGTCCCCTGCACGATGGGGCTGCAGTTATCGAAAACAATTACATTGTTGCCACTAGGGTCATCTTACCTGTTTCTAATGAGCGCACCATCCCGTTGCGGTTTGGATTAAGACACAGGGCTGCAGTTGGTATTACGGAAAAAACCGATGCCCTGGCCATTGTAGTAAGTGAAGAGACCGGAACCATTTCCTATATCAAACATGGAGAATTCATCCTGTTCAAGGATCTCAATGAGTTGACCAACCTGATCAAGAACGATCTGATCTACTAAATTACGCCACTTCTTCGGCCAGGAATTGAGCTTCGTATAGACTTTTATAGTATCCGCCTTTTTCCAAGAGTTCTTTATGGGTGCCCGTCTCAATAATTTCACCTGCATCCATTACCAATATTTTATCGGCTTTTTTGATAGTGGCCAAACGGTGGGCTATAATAATTGAAGTCCTTCCCTCCGTAATTTTCTCTGTAGCCTTTTGAATCAGTTGTTCTGAATAGGTATCTACAGAAGATGTGGCCTCATCTAGAACCAAAATACTTGGATTACTCACGTATGCCCTAAGAAATGCAATCAACTGTCGTTGCCCGCTGGATAACATGGATCCCCTTTCTTTTACATTATATTGATATCCTCCCGGTAAACTTGAAATAAATTCATGTACTCCAATTTGTTTTGCGGCCTGCTCAATGGTTTCTAAGGAAATTGATTTCTCCTTTAGGGAAATATTATTGGCAATCGTATCTGCAAAAAGAAATACATCCTGTAGTACCACAGCAATCTTGGTCCTTAAAGAGGCCAACTTAAAGGTTTTAATATCTATTCCATCAATGGCTATAATACCAGAATTTATCTCATAAAATCTATTCAGCAAATTGATGATGGTCGATTTCCCAGCTCCTGTTGCACCAACAATTGCAATGGTTTCCCCAGCTTTTACCTCAAAGGAGATGCCGTGAAGCACTTCTTCGTCCTCCAAATATCCGAAGCGAACATCTTTGAAGGATATATTGCCCTGTATTTCTTTCATCTCCAGTTCTCCATTGTCCTCGATAGAACTGTTGGTATCCAAAATTTTAAAGACCCTATTGGCTGCCACCATTCCCATTTGGAGGGTATTGAATTTGTCCGCTATTTGACGTAATGGTCTGAACAACATCTGTGACAGCAGTATAAAGGAGAAGATAGTACCATATTCCTCTTGACTTATCCCGGTAACATTTTGCACCCCTCCATACCAAACGATCAGACCTATGGTGATAGAGGATACTATTTCTGCAATTGGAAAAAAGATAGAGTTGTACCAAACCGTTTTTAACCAAGCATTCTTGTGCTTCTCATTTATTGCACGGAATTTTTCCCGTTCCAATTTTTCCCTATTGAACAGTTGTACAATTTTCATTCCGGTAAGTCGCTCCTGCACAAAGGAATTAAGATTAGAAACTTGGGCCCTTACTTCTATAAATGCCACTTTCATGGCCTTTTGAAATAATCGGGTGGCATACAATAAGAGGGGCAAGATGGCAAAAACTATCAGGGACAGCCTCCAGTTCATGGCCAACATAACACCCGCAACCACAAACATTTTTAATAGATCTGATACAATGACAAAAAAGCCTTGACTGAATATTTCACCAATACGCTGCATATCTGCAACGGCCCTTGTCACCAAAACACCAATGGAGGATCCGTCAAAATATTTCATCCTAAAACCGATCATGTGTTTAAAGAGAGCTATTCTAATATCGCGAATAACCGATTCACCTAGCCAGTTTGCATAGTAGTTAAATGACAGCTGACTTAATACCTCACCCAACAAAACTGCGGACATGATCAGTATTAAATTCAATAATTTTTCAGCGTCCTTATTTTTAATGGCCACATCTACAATATCGCCTACCAAAATAGGGGTCAATACAGCGAATACAGATAATAGAATCGCGGCAAAGGCTACTCCGTAAAAAGTGAGGCTATATGGTTTTGTATGCCTCATCAATCTCTTGAACAACCTCATATCAAAGGCTTTACCTGAATCTTTATCCATATTATGACTTCAATTTTACATGTGAAGGATAGCTCACTTTTGTCAAGTATAGCCCTTTTGCCGGTACAGAAACCCCAGCCTTGCCCCTATCCTTACTATTTATTATTTCTTCAACGCCTGCCAAAGTGCATTTGCCAAGTCCTACTTCCAATAATGTCCCTACGATTGCCCGGACCATATTTCTTAAGAATCGATCCGCTGTAATCGTGAAAACCAAAACATCTCCCTGAATAGTCCATTCTGCCTTCTTAAGCTTACACAAAAAGGTCTTTACATCGGTATTTGATTTTGAAAAGCATTCAAAATCGGTATGCTTAAACAATAGGGAAGCCGCTTCGTTCATCCTATCCAGATCCAACCCGAATTTAATATAATGGGCCGTATCCATGTAAAATGGATTTTTCTCTTGAACAATCCAATATTCATACGTCCTCTCCTCCGCATCAAAGCGGGCATGGGCATCATCTGGAACCTCATAAATACCGCTGATGGCAATATCATCTGGCAAAAAGGAATTCATACGGTAACAAAGATCTTCTTTATCCGCAATGCCATCAACCTCAAAATGGGCATACATTTGCCTTGCATGCACCCCCGCATCCGTTCTTCCCGCACCCATCAATTCTACCGGCTGCCTTAACAGCGTGGAAAAAGTTTCTTCCAAGACCTGTTGTACCGTCAATGCATTGGGCTGTTTTTGCCATCCATGGTAAGACTTCCCGAAGTATGAAAAGGCGACAAAATATCTCAAACGAATACTGTATTTTTGTGATGGCAAAGATACTTTAATCCTCCCAAACAGAAATCCAACACTATCATAATTTAGTATATTTTTAGTTTTATGACCCGAATTTTACTCCTTTCCGATACCCATAGCCATATGGACGAAGCCATTTTAAAATACGCCAAACAAGCGGATGAGATTTGGCATGCCGGTGATATAGGACAGCTGGAAGTTACGGACACCTTAAAGAAAATAAAACCCCTCCGAGCCGTTTATGGCAATATTGATGATCATAAAGCAAAACTCGAATTCCCTTTGGACAATAGGTTTACATGCGAAGGGGTAGATGTTTGGATCACCCACATTGGCGGGTATCCCAATAAATACAATCAAAGGATCAGGGAAGAGATCAAAGCAAATCCACCAAAATTATTTATCACGGGCCACTCCCATATTTTGAAAGTGATGTGGGACAAAAAATTGGGATTATTACATATGAATCCGGGTGCCTGTGGCAAACATGGCTTTCATGCGGTACGCACTATGTTGCGCTTTAACATTGACGGAAAGGACATTAAGGATCTGGAAATCGTGGAATTGGGAAAACGCGGCGTCTAGATGGAGACAATTGGCCATTAAAAAACCCGGGAACAACCCCGGGTTTAACGCACTAATAAAACTAAAATGTTAGGCTTAACGCAAACGATCAACAGATTTTATAAGATCCTCATCCTTTTTTATGGCCTTATTGGCCAATACTAAAAAAACGATAGAAAAGATAGGAATCAGCATCCCAATACCCTTCTCAGAAATGTTACTTTCTCCGGATAAGTTTAGCGATCGGTAAACGAATAATCCTAGTAAAAAAATATTTAATATCATATTCAACCTGTTTACCACAAATTGATTTTTTCTGTTCTTATAAAGCAAAATGCACACTAATGCCAATACTGCGGACACATAGAATACCAAAGATACTATAATTTCATTGGCAGCATAAATTTCATTTCCACTGCTGTCCGACCAGAGATTCATCCAAAAGGGAAGCACTCCTGTTAAAAGGATAACAACTATTAGATAAACGGTCTGTATTCTTTGAATCATTGTTTTTATTCCTGATCAGTGGCAAAAATAAGTGTCTTTTTGAGAATTATCCATGAAATATTGAAAATAATTTGTAATATTGCTTTGTTATTAGTTATCACACTTACCATCAAGGGGATATCATTATCTAGTAATACCCAAATAACAATACACTTCAAATTTTCAATTCAAGTATAATTTATTCAACACTTAATGTTTGAAATTTCAGATTTAAAATCAAAAAAGCTTCCTGAGCTTCAGGATATAGCTAAGGGTTTAAATGTTTCCAAGTACAAAACCCTAAAAAAACTGGACCTAGTTTATCAAATTCTAGATGTACAGGCCTCCAATCCAAAGGCTACAGAGACCGTTCTTGCCTCCACTTCCAATAGTGAGGAGCAAAAAGATTCCAAACCAAAAAGGTCTAGGGTCTTAAAAGAAAAAAGCACCGCGGTAAAAGGGGAACGTAAACCTATTAGACGTACCAGTACTCCAACGGAATCCGATGAGACTCCAAAAGCGGATTCCAGCAACAATCCAACACCTGAGGAAACCAGCAATAGGACCGAAAAAACGGATAGTGCACCTACAGAAAGAAGGCCAAGACCTCGTCCACAGCACAGTACCCCAAAAGAAGCGCACGCAAAAAAGGAACATCCTAAAAGTGCCGCACCTCATAAGAACTTAAACAAAAAGCCTGTTCATCAAAAACAGGACAAGAACA
>JBFIGS010000121.1:0-8547 GCA_041602195.1 Sediminicola sp.
ATTTACGGAATTATTAGCATACCCAATACGCTAATTATTGACCTGATCGCCGAACCCTATTTTCAGCGATAGCGCAGAATTTCACACATGGGACTATCTTCTTTGGTGTATCCGGGAGCAACACATACCCGATTTCATCATGCTTTGGGGTGTATGCATCTTATGCAAAAAGCCATACAAGTACTTCGTTTTAAGAAGGTTGAGATAACTGAGCAAGAAGAGCAAGGCCTATTGTGTGCCATATTATTGCATGATATAGGACACGGTCCGTTTTCCCATGCCATGGAACACAGTATAGTGGAAGGGGTCAATCATGAGCGTATATCCCTTCTTTTCATGGAAAAACTGAATACGAAGTTTAACGGAAGTTTAACTACGGCCATTCAGATCTTCAATAGGGCCTATCCTAAAAAATTCTTGAATCAATTGGTGTCCAGTCAGCTCGATATGGATCGCATGGACTACCTTAAGAGAGATAGTTTTTATACTGGAGTTGCAGAAGGAAATGTGAGTTCTGATCGATTGATTACCATGCTCAATGTGGTGGATGGAGAATTGGTAGTGGAGGAAAAAGGTATTTATTCCGTAGAGAAGTTTCTGATGTCCAGACGTTTCATGTACTGGCAGGTTTATCTGCACAAGACCGGTTTGGTGGCGGAAAAGTTACTGATCAGCGTCCTTAAAAGGGCCAAAGAATTATTGGAGAAAGGGGAGGTAGTAGAATGCAGTAAGCCTTTGTTGTTTTTTATACAGCATAAAATTAATGAGGATAATTTTGATGATGATACTTTGGAGGTTTTTTCCAAATTGGACGATGTGGATATCCTGTCGGCTATAAAATTATGGGTTGAGCATCCCGACTTTGTACTTTCAGAATTGTGCGATATGATCATCAATAGAAGATTGTTGACCATAAAAATGAAAAACAAGCCAATTGATGACACAAAGCTCCAAAAGCAATTCCAAAAAATAAAAAAATCTTATACCCTTACCGATGAGGAAACTGCGTATTTTGTTTTTAGCGGGAAGATTGGAAACAAGGCTTATGATCAAGATAGGCAGAACATTAATATCCTAAGAAGAAATGGCAGAATCACTGATGTGGCCAAGGCTTCAGACCATTTAAATTTAAAAGCGCTTTCCAAAACAGTGACCAAATATTATATCTGTTATCCCAAAGTTGACGTTTAACTATTTTTCTTACTTTTGTCCTCATGAAATTTACGGCTAGCCAGATTGCGGGTATATTGGAAGGTGAGGTTGAAGGTAACCCTGATATCACTGTTCATAAGCTGTCCAAAATTGAAGAAGGCGAGGACGGCTCCCTTACCTTTTTGGCTAATCCCAAATATACTCCCTACATTTATTCTACCCAGGCTTCCATTACCATAGTGAATAGGAGCTTTAAGCCAGATCATGTCTTAAAGACCACCTTGATCAAGGTGGATGACGCATATGAGTCCTTCTCTAAATTATTGGAATATTACAATCAGGCGAAGAATGTTAAGACCGGAATTGAGAACCCTGTTTTTCTTTCAGATTCAGCATCTTATGGAACCGGATTATACCTAGGTGCCTTCTCGTATGTGGGGGAACATGTAAAAATGGGCAATGACGTAAAGATCTACCCAAATGTTTATATTGGTGACAATGTTACCTTTGGCAATAATGTTACTGTTTTTGCTGGGGCCAAAATTTACTCAGATACCCAAATTGGCAATAATTGTGTCATCCATAGCGGGGTAATCTTAGGTGCCGATGGATTTGGGTTTGTACCCAATGGCAGTGGCGAATTCAGTAAAGTGCCCCAGACAGGTAATGTAGTATTGGAAGATAATGTAGATGTGGGCGCGGGCACCACTATAGATAGGGCCACCTTAGGTTCTACCATATTAAGAAAAGGTGTCAAATTGGATAACCAAATCCAGATTGCGCATAATGTGGAAATTGGGGAACATACAGTAATAGCCGCACAAACGGGCATTGCTGGATCAACAAAAATAGGTAAGAACTGTTTGATAGGAGGACAAGTGGGCATTGTTGGCCATATTGTCATTGGAGATAGGGTGAAAATCCAGGCACAATCCGGAATAGGTAGAAATATCAAGGATGGTGAGGTTTTACAAGGATCACCTTCCCTACATTATGGGGATTTCAATAAATCTTATGTACATTTCAAGAATTTACCAAAGCTTGTCAACAGATTGGAAGAACTAGAAAAAAATAAAACCAGTGAGTAAAACAACCGCAAAACAAAGGACTATAGAGAAGGAGATAACTTTATCCGGTGTTGGATTACATACCGGAGAGAATGTCACAATGAAATTTGTGCCTGCTCCTGAAAATCATGGCTACGCCTTCAAAAGAGTTGATCTAGAAGGGGAACCCATCATTGAGGCCGATGCCAATTATGTGGTGAACACCCAGCGCGGTACCAATTTAGAAAAAAATGGGGTTAAGATTCAAACTTCAGAGCACGTGTTAGCTGCTCTGGTAGGTCTGGAAATTGATAATGTCCTTATAGAACTCAACTCGTCTGAACCACCCATAATGGATGGTTCCTCCAAATTTTTTATAGAAGCTTTGGAAAAAGCCGGCATTGTGGAACAAGATGCTGTTAGGAATGAATATGTAGTAAAAGAGGTCATTACCTATAAAGATGATGCCACCGGAAGTGAAATTACCATTATTCCATCAGATGAGTACCAAGTGACCACTATGGTCGATTTTGGGACCAAAGTATTAGGGACCCAAAATGCAACCTTGGAGCGTTTGTCAGATTTTAAAACAGAAATAGCCCCAGCACGTACCTTTAGTTTTTTACATGAACTGGAAATGTTGTTGGAGCATGGGTTGATAAAGGGAGGTGATTTAAATAACGCCATTGTATATGTGGACAAGGAGATTTCTGAATCCACCATGTTGAAACTACAAAAAGCCTTTAAAAAAGAAAAGCTTTCGGTTAAACCAAATGGCATTTTGGACAACCTTACCCTGCACCATCCAAACGAGGCTGCAAGGCATAAGTTATTGGATGTTATAGGTGATCTTGCTTTGGTAGGTACAAGAATACGAGGTAAAGTCATTGCCAATAAACCTGGACATTTTGTGAATACCCAATTTGCACAGAAATTGTCTAAAATGATAAAAATGGAGAAAAGGAACAGCGTTCCTACCTATGATCTCAACCTGCCTCCCTTGATGGATATCCATCAAATTATGGCCATGTTGCCACATAGACCTCCATTCTTATTGATCGATAGAATATTAGAACTCTCTGACAGTCATGTGGTTGGAATGAAAAACGTGACCATGAACGAACCGTTTTTTGTAGGACATTTTCCTGATGCTCCTGTAATGCCCGGAGTTTTACAGGTGGAGGCCATGGCCCAGACCGGAGGTATCCTGGTATTGAGTACTGTTCCAGATCCTGAGAATTATCTGACTTTCTTTATGAAGATCGATAATGTGAAATTCAAACAAAAAGTATTGCCAGGTGACACCCTGACCTTTCACTGTAGCCTAATTACACCTATACGGAGAGGAATATGCCATATGCAAGCTTATGCTTATGCAAACGGTAAATTGGTTTGCGAGGCAGAAATGATGGCACAAATAGCAAAAAAGAAATAATATGAACCAACCACTGGCGTATATACATCCAGGGGCAAAAATCGCCAAGAATGTGGTGGTGGAGCCGTTTACGACTATTCATAACAACGTTATTCTCGGCGAGGGATATTGGATAGGATCCAATGTAACCATACTGGTAGGGGCCAGTATAGGGAAAAATTGTAATATTTTTCCAGGAGCCGTAATTTCAGCAACGCCCCAAGACTTAAAATATAAAGGAGAAGAAACTACCGTGGAGATTGGTGACAACACCACCATAAGGGAATGTGCTACCATTAATAAGGGGACTTCGGACAGAATGAAAACCAAAATAGGCAAGAATTGCCTGATTATGGCGTACTGTCACGTAGCCCATGATTGTTTTATTGGTGATAATTGTATCTTCTCTAACAACTCTACCTTGGCCGGACACGTAACCATTGGTGATAATGTAATATTGGCAGGCCTGGTTGCGGTTCATCAATTTGTATCTATAGGGCACCACGCTTTTGTAACTGGAGGCTCATTGGTCAGAAAGGATGTTCCTCCCTTTGTAAAAGCCGCTAGGGAACCCTTATCTTATGTAGGGATTAATTCTGTAGGCCTAAGGCGCAGGGGATTCGAATCTGATAAGATCAGGGAAATCCAGAATATCTATAGAATTCTGTACCAAAAAAACTACAACAATTCCCAGGCTGTACAGATCATAGAGGCAGAGATGGAAGCAACTCCTGAAAGAGATGAGATTTTACAGTTTATAAGAGATTCCCAGAGAGGGATAATGAAAGGATATTTTAGTACAAATTAATTTATATGGCATCTACATCAGATATTAGAAAAGGTTTATGCATCAGGTATAACCACGATATTTTTAAAATTATTGAATTTTTACACGTTAAACCGGGAAAAGGTCCTGCTTTCGTGCGTACAAAACTAAAAAGTGTCACTACTGGAAAGGTGATTGACAATACTTTTTCTGCAGGACATAAAATTGAAGATGTTCGCGTAGAGACCCGGACCTATCAATACCTTTATTCGGAAGGGGAAACGTATCACTTTATGAACACCGATGATTACAACCAAATTACACTCCAAGAAAGTTCATTGGATGCTCCTGGATTATTGAAAGAAGGTGAAATGGTGACCATTTTGTTCAACACTGAGGATAGCATGCCCTTGTCCGTTGATATGCCCGCCAGTGTTGTATTGGAAGTTACCTATACAGAACCGGGTGTAAAGGGAAATACCGCTACCAATGCCACGAAACCGGCCAAAGTAGAGACTGGAGCCAGTGTAAATGTCCCTTTGTTTATCAATGAAGGTGATAAAATAAAAGTAGATACAGAGAAAGGCGCTTATATGGAGCGTGTAAAAGAATAATCTAGTTAATCATATATAGGTGTTTAACTTGGGGAGGACAACTCTTTTTGTTAAACACCTTTTTTAATATAACACAATGAAATTTCCCATCCCTTATTCCTTAAAACAGATTGCAGGCATCATCAATACAAAATATGTAGGGGATGATGACTTTCCAGTTTTAGGGATGAACGAAATTCATGTGGTGGAAGCAGGGGACATCGTTTTTGTGGATCATCCAAAATACTATGATAAGGCCTTAAATTCCAATGCTACTGTTGTACTCATCAATAAGGAGGTTGCATGCCCAGAAGGGAAGGCACTATTAATTTCTGATGACCCATTCCGGGATTTTAATACGTTGACCAACTTTTTTAGGCCATTTGAAAAATCGGCCAGTAATATAGCTCCCTCAGCAAAAATCGGGAAACATACAACCATTCAACCCAATGCTTTTATTGGGAACAATGTGGTCATTGGGGAACATTGTGTTATTCATTCCAATGTCTCTATTTATGATAATTGTGTTATTGGCAACCACGTTACCATCCACGCAGGTGCCGTCTTGGGGGGAGATGCTTTTTATTATAAAAATCGTCCTACCGGATACGACAAATTACTGTCCGGAGGTAGGGTAGTAGTAGGGGATCATGTAGACATTGGGGCTTTGTGTACCATAGATAAGGGAGTAACAGGGGATACCACCATTAAAAAAGGATCCAAGTTGGACAATCAAGTTCATGTAGGCCACGATACCGTGATTGGTGAAAAGTGCCTTATTGCCTCCCAAACGGGAATCGCCGGATGTGTTGTAATCGAGGATGAAGTAATCCTTTGGGGACAAGTGGGTGTTATCAGTGGGATCACCATCGGTAAAAAAGCAGTGATCATGGCCCAATCTGGAGTATCAAAATCATTGGAGGGAGGTAAGAATTATTTTGGTAGTCCGGCTGAAGAAGCAAGGGAGAAATTGAAGCAATTGGCCTATGTAAAACAAATCCCTTTTATCTTGGATAAATTGAAGGAATAAATAAGCAGGCGAATACTTTAGAAATCGTTTTTTAAGACATATTTTTGTAAACCAAAAAATAAACCAAATATAGAATGAGCGTTTTAGTTAATAAGGACTCGAAAATTATTGTACAAGGTTTTACAGGTAGTGAAGGTACTTTTCACGCCGAACAAATGATCGAATACGGAACCAACGTAGTTGGAGGTGTTACTCCAGGTAAAGGAGGTCAAGAGCATTTGGGAAGACCTGTTTTCAACACTGTAGAGGAAGCTGTAGAGAAAGTAGGAGCGGATACAACTATTATTTTTGTACCACCCGCATTTGCTGCAGATGCCATTATGGAAGCTGCCGAAGCAGGAATTAAGGTTATTATTACTATTACCGAAGGTATCCCTGTAGCTGATATGGTGAAGGTTTACGACTATATAAAAAGTAAAGATTGCAGATTGATAGGTCCTAACTGTCCAGGAGTAATTACCCCAGGGGAGGCAAAAGTAGGTATCATGCCAGGTTTTGTCTTTAAGAAAGGAAATATCGGAATCGTTTCAAAATCAGGGACATTAACATACGAAGCTGCTGACCAAGTAGTGCGTCAAGGATTGGGGATAACTACCGCTATTGGAATTGGTGGAGATCCAATCATTGGTACTACTACTAAAGAAGCTGTTGAATTATTGATCAACGATCCAGAAACACAGTGTGTGGTTATGATCGGAGAGATCGGTGGTCAATTGGAAGCTGATGCTGCCCACTGGTACAAAGCTAGTGGTAGTAAAAAGCCAATTGTAGGTTTTATCGCAGGTGAAACTGCTCCTGCAGGAAGAACAATGGGCCATGCAGGTGCTATTGTTGGTGGTAGCGATGATACAGCTCAGGCCAAAAAACGTATTATGAGGGAATGCGGAATCCACGTAGTAGATTCTCCAGCAGAAATTGGTTTAAAAGTAAAAGAAGTAGTAGGATAATAATTGTACTATAAACATATAGGATTCAGTAAATGAATCTCAAAAAAATCCCTATCATTCTGAATTAAATTCGGGAGGAATAGGGTTTTTTTTTCGCCTTATCTGAAACATAGCCTATATTTGAATATCAACTTAAGTAAACAAAAGAATCACATGAAGCTTCTAGAAGGAAAAAATGTTATTATTACTGGTGCCAGTAGGGGTATAGGTATGGGGATTGCCAAGGTTTTTGCAGATCATGGTGCCAATGTAGCCTTTACCTATAGTTCCAGTGAGGCACCTGCCCTTGAATTGGAAAAGGAATTAACGGCTAAAGGCGTTAAGGCTAAAGCATACAAAAGCAATGCAGCGAGTTATGAGGACTCAGAGAAATTGGTTGGCAAAATACTGGAAGATTTTGACAGTATAGACGTCCTGATCAACAATGCTGGTATTACGAAGGATAATTTGCTTATGCGTATGTCCGAAGAAGATTTTGATACCGTAATAGAGATCAATTTAAAATCGGTTTTCAATATGACCAAGGCTGTACAACGTACCATGTTGAAGCAGCGTAAAGGTTCTATCATCAATATGAGTAGTGTTGTTGGGGTAAAAGGGAATGCAGGACAGACCAATTATGCAGCTTCAAAAGCAGGGATGATAGGTTTTACCAAATCTGTGGCTTTGGAACTTGGTTCCAGAAACATTCGTTGCAATGCGATTGCGCCAGGATTTATAGAAACAGAAATGACAGATAAATTGGATGCCAAAGTAGTTCAAGGTTGGAGAGATGGCATTCCACTTAAGCGCGGGGGTTCTCCGGATGATGTTGCAAATGCTTGCTTGTTCTTTGCTTCGGACCTTTCTGCTTATGTAACGGGACAAGTCTTAAATGTTGATGGTGGAATGTTGACATAGCCAGAAATTTAAGGGAATTGATTGTACATCCTTTGCTTTAAAAAAAATAAGGAGAATTTTCCCCTTGGCTATCAAATGAATTAATAAATTATATGCAGACATCTTCAGTACTATTAATTTTGCTCGCGGTTTTGTTCGCATTCGGAATAGTACTGATTCAATATTTTTATAAGACCAAAGGGAGTAGGAAACTTAAAGTTTACCTCTCCCTTTTACGTTTTCTGGCCATCTTCGGCATTCTCTTATTATTGATCAATCCAAAATTCACCAAAACAGAATACGAGATTGAAAAGTCCAATTTAATAGTGTTGGTCGATAATTCTACTTCCTTAAAGGAAATCAATAAAAATACCAATATAGATTCCTTGGTTAATAAAATAGCCAAAAACGAAGGCGTTCTGGATCTGTTCAACCTTGAAACCTTCAGTTTCGGAAATGGCTTGGAAGCTCTGGACAGTTTAACGTTTACAAAAAAAAGTACCAATATCGCCAATGCGCTGAATGCTATCAATACCTTATTTGATACTTCCAGCACGGCCGTCATTATGATAAGTGATGGAAACCAGACAGTTGGGGTAGATTATGAGTTTTACGGTTCCCCAAATAAAATTACAGTGTATCCAGTAGTGGTAGGCGACACCGCAATTTATGATGATATAAGAATCTCCCAAGTCAATGCCAATAAATACGCCTTTTTAA
>JBFIGS010000122.1:0-8458 GCA_041602195.1 Sediminicola sp.
AAAGGGATCACCCCTGATGACCTTCAGGAGCAATTTGAGCTGGCCACAAAAATTAAGAATAGAACTAGTGCGGCAAATGAAGCTGTTATTAAAATACGAAACCTTAGAAAACAGCTCAACACTTATAAAGACGAATTAAAATCTTCTGAGTTCAACAAAGCCATCACTCCTTTAGCATCGAAAATGGCACAAATAGAAGAAGATCTTTATCAGGTGAAAAACCAATCCGGTCAAGATCCGCTGAATTTTCCAATTAAACTGAACAACAGATTGGCCTCTTTACGAAGAAGCTTGGAAGATGGGGATGCCAAACCAACAGATGGGGCGTATCTCGTATTCAAAGAATTATCTGCAGAATTGGATGGCTTATTGAATGATCTTGAACAGACGCTACAGCTTCATCTACCAAAGGTGAACAGTATTTTAAAAAGGGAAGGCAAAACCGAAATAAAATAGGAATAAAAGATTTGAAATTAGCAATATCATACCTCAGCGCAAGGGGCTACAATATAATGCCCAAGGAACTGAAATTGCCCTAGAAGTTACACATTAATGACACAAAAAATATATCAGGTAGACGCCTTCACGGACAAGGTATTTTCGGGAAACCCTGCGGCAGTTTGTCCTTTGGACCATTGGTTGGATGACGAATTGTTACAAAAAATTGCCCAGGAGAACAACCTTGCTGAAACGGCATTCTATGTCAAGGATAAGGATCAATATCAGCTACGGTGGTTTACGCCCAAGGTAGAGGTAGATCTCTGCGGCCATGCTACCTTGGCATCTGCCTTTGTCTTGTTCCACCATGAAGGACATAAGGGCGATATTATTCACTTCCATTCCCCCAGAAGTGGCAGGTTGACGGTGGTTAGGCAATCTCAATTATTGACCTTAGACTTTCCTACGGATACTGTTGAGGAGATTGCATTAACTTCAGAAATATTGGATAGTTTTAATTTAGCGCCAATTTCTGCCTATAAAGGTAAAACAGATTACCTGTTGGTCTATCATTCCGAAAAGGACGTGGTGTCCCTGAAACCAAATTTGGAGGCCATAGCAGCATTACCTGGTAGAGGGGTTATTGTTACCGCAAAGGGTGAGCATGTAGATTTTGTATCTCGGTTCTTTGCCCCACAATCAGGAATTGACGAGGACCCGGTAACCGGTTCCGCACATACCACCCTAACGCCCTATTGGTCTAATATATTGGACAAAAAAGATATGACCGCCATTCAACTTTCCGATCGCAAAGGATATTTAAAGTGTACCTATTTAAAAGACAGGGTCGAGATCAGTGGTCAATGTGTCCTTTATATGACAGGTAACATAAATATAAACTAACAGTTGACCTTCAATATTTTAAAGTATTATATTTATAAATAACCAAAACTATAAAAAACATGCACAAACTATCAGCAGCTCTAATCGCGCTTCTATTTTTTATAAGCTGTGGCACTAAAAAAGAGGAACAAAAAGACTTAGCGCAATCGGAAGAAAAATGGTGGAAAGAAGCTATCATCTATCAGATCTACCCGCGAAGCTTTAAAGATTCTGATGGCGATGGCATTGGTGATCTAAAAGGAATTATCCAAGAATTGGATTATATCAAGGACTTAGGGGTTACTGCAGTTTGGCTAAACCCTATTTACAGCTCTCCAAATGATGACAACGGTTATGATGTTAGTGATTACCGCAACATTATGTCCGATTTTGGTACTATGGAAGATTTTGACAGACTCATGAAAGGCATGCACGAGAGAGGTATAAAACTAATCATGGATGTGGTAGTAAACCACAGTAGTGATGAACACGAATGGTTCCAACAATCAAGAAGTTCCAGAGATAACCCATATAGGGACTATTACCATTGGTGGCCGGCAGAAAAAGGCAAGCCCAATTACAGATATAGCCTCTTTGATGAAAAAGGGGATGCCTGGAAATATGATTCCATTACAGACGCTTATTACCTGCATTATTTCTCCCAAAAACAACCCGATCTAAACTGGGAAAATCCCAAGGTACGCCAAGAAGTTTACGATATTATGACGTTTTGGGCCGAGAAAGGCGTTGATGGTTTTCGACTGGATGCTTTTCAATTTGCTGCCAAGGATACCACGTTCCCAGCATTCCCAGATGACCTTCAAAAAAACTTTATACAATATTACGCAATGCAGGGCAACCTTCATGAGTATCTAAAGGAGATGCATGAACAGGTTTTTAGCAAATACGATGTAATGAGTGTAGCCGAAGGGGCAGGAAGAAATTTTGAAGATGCCCATAATTTGGTCGATGCAGATCGTAACGAATTGAATATGGCCTATGCCTTTGAAGGGGTGGATATTGCCAAACGTGAAGGTTATAGCCTTACCCATTTTAAAGAAGTATTTTCCCGGTGGGACAAGGAATTTGCTGAGAAAGGTTGGTTGTCCATATATCTTGCCAATCATGACCAAGCCAGAATGGTTAGCAGGTTTGGGAACGACAGTCCTGCATTTAGGAGACCCTCTGCTAAAATGCTTAATACCTTTATCCTCAGCATGCGCGGTACCCCCTATTGTTATTTTGGGGATGAGCTGGGCATGACCAATAGTAATTTCGAAACCATTGAAGAATACCAGGATATTGCTGCCATTAATGGTTATAAAAAGGTAGTAAACGAAGGTGGCGATATAATGGAATATATGCAGAATCTAAAATTTGGGTCCAGAGATTATGGTAGGACCCCCATGCAATGGGACAATTCCACGAATGCCAATTTTACCACGGGAACCCCTTGGCTTCCTGTAAATGAGAATTACAAGACCATTAATGTTGAGTCAGAAAAGAAAGATCCCAACTCTGTCCTAAATCATTTTAGGCGCATGGTGGAACTACGCAAGAATAACCCAGTCTTGGTATACGGGGCCTATACCCTGCTACAACCTGAGCATCAGGAAATATATGCGTACACCAGGTCGTGGAAGGGAGAAAAAATGTTGGTTGTTCTTAATTTCTCAGAAAAGAATTCCAGCATCACCCTCAAGGAAGCTAAATCTATAAAGGAAGAGGTCATCAATAACCTTCAGTCTCCCGACATCAAAAATGGAACTATACACCTTCTTCCCTATCAGGCGGTCATCTTTTCAATACATTAATTCAACATAACTAAAATGGGGTCCTAGGACCCCATTTTTTAGTTATAGAATCCCTCTCTATCCACTTTTAGGCAAAACAAACCACAAGTGTTGGTACATACCTGCCTACGCCTCTTATTTTTCCACTATTTTTGCAGGGAAATTTTCACATCTTATTACGTTCCATTATTAAATCATAGAGCATTTGAAAGACCTACTTCTTATAACCCCACCTTTTACCCAGCTGAATACGCCCTATCCGGCAACGGCCTATTTAAAAGGATTTCTGAACACCAAAAATATCGGTGCCTTTCAGATGGATTTGGGGATAGAAGTATTATTGACACTATTTTCCCAAAAAGGGCTAGAGGACATCTTTGAACTTGCAAAAGCCAATAAATCCATCAACAGTCCCAATAGTCAACGGATATATGCCCTAAAAGAGGAGTACCTGCAAACCATAGAACCAATTGTTTCCTTCCTGCAGGGGAACAATGCCACTTTTGGCAGACAGATCTGTACCCCATATTTTTTACCCCAAGCTTCCAGGTTCGAACAACTCGATGATATGGACTGGGCTTTTGGCTCTATGGGCGTCCAGGACAAGGCCAAACATTTGGCCACGCTTTATTTGGAAGATATTTCCGATTTTATCGTTGAATGTCTGGATGAAAATTTTGGTTTCAGCAGGTATGCAGAGCGTTTGGGCAGAAGCGCCAATTCCTTTGATGAACTCTATGACCACCTACAAAAAAAGCCTACCCATATAGACCAAATCACCTTAAAAATCTTAGTAGAGCGCATTGTAACTCTAAAACCAAAACTCGTTTGTTTTTCGGTGCCATTTCCTGGGAATTTATATAGTGCCTTCAGATGTGCACAGTTTATCAAACACAAGTTCCCAGAAATAAAAACAGCCATGGGAGGCGGATTCCCCAACACGGAGCTCCGATCTGTCTCCGATACACGGGTATTTGACTTCTTTGATTATATCACCCTTGATGATGGCGAGCTTCCGATTGAGCTCTTGGCTTCCCATTGTTTAGATCCAGAAGCAAAGGATAGTACCGCCATTTTAAAGCGGACCTTTTTAAAAAAGGATGGATCTGTATTTTACAACAACCTTTCGCCAAAACCAGACTACAAGCAAAGTGATGTAGGCACTCCCGATTATTCGGATCTACTGCTGGACAAATATATTTCCGTAATAGAAATTGCCAATCCCATGCACAGCCTCTGGAGTGATGGCCGCTGGAACAAACTGACCATGGCTCATGGTTGCTATTGGGGCAAATGTACCTTTTGTGATATCTCCCTGGATTATATAAAAATATATGAGCCCATTGCCGCCAAATTGTTGGTGGACCGTATGGAACAACTCCTTGAACAAACAGGGGAAAGTGGATTTCATTTTGTGGACGAGGCTGCACCGCCTGCCCTCATGCGGGCCCTGGCTCTGGAAATAATCAAGCGAAAGCTAACGGTGACCTGGTGGACAAATATCAGGTTCGAGAAAAATTTTGGCAAAGACCTTTGTATTCTTCTCAAGGCTTCCGGATGCATTGCCGTTTCCGGCGGATTGGAAGTAGCCTCGGACCGCTTGCTGAAACTGATCCAAAAAGGGGTAACCGTGGAACAGGTCGCCCAAGTGACCCGTAACTTCACAGAATCCGGCATCATGGTCCACTGCTATTTGATGTACGGCTACCCTACCCAAACCGTACAAGAAACCGTGGATAGTCTTGAAATGGTCCGACAGATGTTTGAACTCGGGATTCTTCAATCGGGATTCTGGCACCAATTCGCCCTAACTGCACATAGCCCGGTTGGGTTAAATCCGACAGATTATCATATTATCCCGGATTATCAACCCATCACCTTTGCCAATAATGACATTCAGTTTACAGATACCACCGGGATAGACCATGATCAGTTTAGCTATGGCCTAAAAAAATCCCTTTATAATTTTATGCATGGGATAGGGTTTGACTTTCCACTGCAACAATGGTTCGATTTTAAGATTCCCAAAACAACCATAGAAAAAAATTATATTGCCCATGCCCTAGAAGCCCAACCCCAATTTTCCGTACGGCCAAATGCAAAAATAATATGGCTTGGCGGGACGCCAATGTCAGAAGTTAGCAGCAAATCAAAAAAGGGAAGGACCTGGGAGCTTTTAACACTTTCCTTTCACGGAAAAATGGAAAGCAAGGAGATCACGGTTTCCAAAGAACATGGGGAATGGCTGTTGGAGGCTCTGGAAAAAATATCGATCAACGCCGGAAACACACTCACCTTTGGTCAACTCAAAACTGATTTTGAGACCCATTTTGAGGATTTTGAATTGTTTTGGTTTTCCAAACCAATTCTCGCGCTAAGGTCACAGGGCTTACTTACCCTTTAGACTCAAGTAGAAATTTCAATAAACAACTTCCATAGCACAAAGCAAGCATTGATTTACATCAATGCTTGCTGTTCTATTGAACTACCAAATGCCTTGGAAGCGCTCTCCTAAGCAGTTGCCGCTTCCCCCCTAATACTTGGTTCCAGTCTGTTCTTGTTTTTTCGTAACCAAGCTTCAAGTGACATTAACTCTGGATTCAGTTCCTTGGCCAATTTTAGATCACGGGCTCTACAAAAATCCGTTTCGAACTCCTGATTGAATTGGAACATATTCCCCAGATCATCTGCCCCTGGAAATTCTAATTTTCGATAGGTTTCAACCGGCACATCGGAATATCCGATTTCCGTTCCAAAAACATTGGAAAAAGCAGTTGCCATTTCCTTCACAGTCAGCTGATCTCCACATATCCCGATAGTTTTTCCCTGATACTTTTTCCCTGCCTTAAAGATGCCATAGGCACACTTGCCAATATCATCAACGGCAATACCGGGAAGCTTTTTATTGCCCATGGGCAAAGCGATGGATAGTTTTCCATTCTTATCTTTTTGGGGACCCATTCCAAAATTTATGAAATTTTCCCAATAGAAGGAGGTCAATAAAAAGGTATAGGGAACCCCACTTTTTTCAAAGTACAAATTTGATGCCCCTTTGGCATCGAAATGAGGCACCTTATAATTGCCCATTAATGTGGGCATGCGCTTGTCGCTCAAAGGAATCCACTTTCGGGTATCCTCCAACGTGGACCATATCACGTGCTGTACCCCAGCCTCTTTGGCGGCCTCCGCCATATTTTTCGCTTGTGCCATCTCCTTTTCCGGTGACATATGTTCCCAGAAATTTGTAACGCAATAAACGCCATGCACTCCCTTGAAAGCTGATACCAAGCTTGACTTATCGTCCAGATCCGCCTGTACCATTTGAGCGCCCAACTTGCTCAATTCCTTTGCTTTGGCAGAAGTTATGTCCCGGCTTATGCCCCGTACTTCAAATTCTTTTGATCCGTCATTCAAAATTGCCAGGACCAAGCCTCCACCCTGAGCCCCTGTGGCTCCTACTACAGCAATAATTTTCCTATTTTCCATAATACACTTTATTTAAAATTCTCCATAAATACTACACATCAGTTATGATGATGCCTTAAATCACATCTTCTAACCGTAAAATGATGGTGCGCCAAACTTTTAAAAGAATAAAAGGGTATGGGATAGAAAATCCCATTTGCTACTAGTTAGACGTTACCACCTAAAGCTCAAAATCTAATGTGGGGGAGGGTGTATTGGACATTGTTCAATGATGCACCTCCATCTTTGGAGAATAGTAACTTGAACAGTATCTGCTAATTTAATAGATATGTGAAATGGCGGGAATCGGTGTCCTTAACTATGTATTATCGCCCTATAGTTCTTCACCATTCCAATAGGGATCGGTTTCTTCAGCTGCCTGAAAATCCAATTGTTGTTCCCTATTGATATCTATCAAGCGTACATAAAATTACAAATTATTCAGATTCATCCTTCTAAACAATGAGTTAACTTTTGGCTAAAATTAAATATTTCTACATAATTTTTCTTCATTTAATAATTCACAAATTACTCATTGTCAATATTTTAAAAACATGATTTTGGATTTTTCCTGAAGGATTACAATATGCCCTACTTGAAATTTTATATCGAAAAATCAGTAAGGCCAACTTAAAATGCCAACATCATAATGGAATTACCTATGAATTCAAAAAAAGGCTTTTCAATTTGTGTAGTCTTTTGAAAAGTATTGATTCCTAAACTAAAAAGATAGCCGAACATCCCTATGCTATAGCGAATGTCCTTTTTAACCTACCTTTGCCTTATTATTTAAGACCATTGTCCATATGTCATTTAAAGATTTAAAGCTGAACAGACCCATTTTACGCGCCATTGCTGAAATGAATTACGATGAACCAACTCCTGTACAGGAGATGACCATCCCGTTAGTTTTGGAAAAAAAAGATATTATTGTCTCAGCGCAAACAGGAACGGGTAAAACCGCTGCTTTTGCCCTCCCAATTTTACAGCAATTATTTGACAGGCAAGATGCCACTAACCAGGCGAAGACAGTAAAAGCATTGATCATAAGCCCAACAAGGGAATTGGCCATACAGATAGCCGATAACTGTAAAGCTTATGCACAATACACCAACCTTACCACTGCCCTAGTTTTTGGAGGCACCTCCGTGGAACCACAGATTGAAAGTCTTAAAAAGGGTGTCGATATTCTTGTAGCCACACCTGGTCGCTTATTGGACCTTCACAAACAAGATGTGGTTAATCTGGACTATGTAGAGACCTTGGTCCTGGATGAGGCTGATTTAATGTTGGATATGGGCTTTATTGACGATGTGAAGAAAATAGAACGCCTTTGTCCCAAGGACAAACAAGTGATGCTCTTTTCTGCCACTATGCCCTATAAGGTAACGCAATTGGCTAGTGCCATTTTAAAGGACCCTGAAACGGTAAAAGCGGCCCCTATCTCCTCGGCCGCGGAAAACGTACAACAACTGTTGTATTATGTGCCAAAACCAAAGAAAATTGAATTGTGCCTGCACCTTTTAAGAAATACAATAAAAGGGAATATCATCATTTTTCGACGTACCAAGTATGGGGTGGATAAGCTGGAACAGACCCTTCTCCGTAATAATTATAAGGCGGAAAGCCTGCATGGCGACAAATCACAGAGTGAACGTCAACAAGCGTACAATAGCTTTAAGAACAAGGAAGCTTCAATTTTAATTGCCACCGATGTTGCAGCCCGTGGCCTGGATATCGACCAATTGGATGCAGTCATTAACTTTGATCTGCCCAATGTGCCAGAAACATATGTACACCGAATTGGAAGGACAGGTAGGGCCGGAAATTTCGGTAAATCCTATTCTTTCTGTTCCGCGGATGAAAAGCCTTACTTGGCC
>JBFIGS010000123.1:0-8299 GCA_041602195.1 Sediminicola sp.
AATTCTGGATTATTTGGTTTGGCGTGCATTCCCAAAATAACGGCATCCAATCCTTGGTGAATATTTTCAGGATACCAACCAAAAGCTTTGGGCAAGAGACCTTTGGCTTCCAACCGCCCTTTAGAAGGTTCAAATATTACATCATCGCTCCCGGTAATGACATAGCCTTTATGGTGTAGGGCCAGCGCCAGATTGTGCATGGCACTTCCGCCAATAGCTATAAAATGAATGTGCATTTAATCAAATTTAAAAAAGTAAAGATAAGGATTGCACCAGGCTAATAAAATTTAAATCTTCCGTTTTTGACCCACACCCAACACCTTTTTATAGGGATCCCAAATATTGAATATTGCTTATATTCGTAGAAAGAACAAGAACATATGCATATTAAGTTAAAAGATGTAGCTCCAAAAGAAATAATGCCGGGATATCACGGAAAACTGGTACACACGCAAAATATGAGCCTAGCCTTTTGGGAGGTTGAAAAGGGGGCAGAGGTTCCTGAACACTCCCATATGAACGAACAGGTAATGCAGGTATTGGAAGGCAGTTTTCAATTTACATTAGACGGCAAGACCCAGGTTTATGGGCCAGGGGATCTCGTGATCATTGCCCCGCATATACCCCATAGCGGCAAGGCACTTACCGCATGTAAGTTAATGGATGCTTTTAGTCCTACAAGAGAAGAATACAAATAACCATGAATATATCTTTAATTGGGAAGAAGGCTTTGGTTGGCGGCAGTAGCCAGGGCATAGGAAAGGCCATAGGCCAGCAACTTGCTGCTAGTGGTGCGAGCGTAACCCTAATGGCGCGCAGTGGGGATAAATTGAAAGACATCATTTCCCATTTGCCAACGGACGATGGGCAACACCATCAATACTTGGAGGTTGACTTTACCGACTTCAATGCCTACAAGGAAATAATTGAGAATTATTTTAAGAATAATTCGGTGGATATCCTTGTAAACAATACCCAAGGTCCGGCCTCAGGTGGGGCAATGGAAAAAAAAGTTGAAGATTACCAAATTGCTTTTGATTTGTTGTTCAAAACAGTGGTCTATACCTCGGAACTTGCTTTAAAAGGAATGATAGATAATAAATATGGACGAATCATCAATATCGCCTCCGTTTCCGTAAAAGAGCCTTTATCCTATCTCACCTTGAGTAATTCTATAAGGGCGGCAGTGACCACGTGGGCCAAAACGCTGGCTGCTGATGTTGGCCAATATGGCATCACGGTCAATAGCACCCTCACAGGTTATTTTGATACAGAAAGACTAAAAAATCTTAACAGTGCCAAAGCGAAGTCCTTTGGCATCCCCTTGGAAGAGGTGAAACAACAAATGCTCAAAAACGTTCCCATAGGTAGGTTCGGAGACCCAAAGGAGTATGGGTATCTAGTGGCCTTTTTAGCTTCTGAACAAGCATCTTTTATAACAGGAACCAATATCCCTATTGATGGAGGAATGCTAAAATCACTCTAGTTTGATCCTAGTCAACACCATGACAACTTAAAAGTCCCACCTGCCATTGGGACTTTTCTTTGTTAGGCTCCAATTTTTGGTACTCTATTTGCAACTAAGGTTTTAGTAATACGTGCGGATCCCTATATTTTGATGGCCATTCCTTATTGTGCCTGACATACTTGAAAATCCATTTTTGTTCCTAAATTTATGTATATGAAACACTTAGCTTTTTTACTTCCTTTTCTCCTGTGTATACAAGTGGGCCATGGGCAAATTAATCGGAACACTTCGTATGACTCCTTATGGAAGGAAGTATCCCAACTTGAAGAAAAATCCTTGACAAAATCTGCCCTGGAGCTAGTAAAGACCATATCCAAAAAAGCTAAAAAAGAGCAAAATTCACCACAGACGATTAAGGCATTATTGTATTCTTCCAAATACTTGATGGTATTGGAAGAGGAATCGCAATTGACCGTTGTAAATGAATTTAAAAGTGAGATTGCCCAAGCCACTACGCCCACAAAGAACATTTTAGAGAGCTATTTGGCCAACCTCTTTTGGCAATATTATCAACAGAACCGTTTTGAGTTCTACAATCGAACCAAAACAGAAAGCAAGGTAGACCCCATAGATTTTAGGACGTGGGACCTGAGCACCTTATTTGCAGAAATAAGCATTCATTTTGAACGCTCCCTGGAAAACACGGTGGCGCTTCAAAAATTGGATATCAATCTTTTTAAAGATATCCTCCATCAGCATAAGGATTCCCGAGCATACAGACCCACCCTATATGATGTTTTGGCCCATACCGCATTGGATTTTTACAAGACCAGTGAAAATGGAATCACTAATCCTTCGTATAAATTTGAATTGGACAAGCCAGAGTATTTTACACCAGCAGAAGAATTCAGTGCCCTACCTTTAATTGTAAAAGATAGCAGCTCTCTTCAATTAAAGGCCTTGAAACTATATCAGGAACTTTTAACATTCCATCAAAAAGACCCTTCCCCCTTAGCATTGGCAGATGTGGATTTAGAACGCCTACATTTTATAAAACAATATAGCATCATTGAAGAGACAGACCAATTCTATTTGGATGCCTTAAAAAATAGTGCCAAATCTTATGAGTACGAGGTGGCAGCGTTATACAATTATGAAATTGCGGCATTATATGATCAATGGGCAAACAACTACGATCCAAATACCGATGTTACACAACAATGGAAGCGGAAAGAAGCATTGGAGATCTGCAATGCCATCATAGAAAAATATCCAAAAAGCAGGGCTTCTGAAAATTCCTTGGCGTTAAAAACACAAATTCTATCCAAGAACCTTCAATTAAGAGCTGAAAGTTATTTGCAAATAAATCTACCATCGCGAATCTTGGTGAACTACAAAAATGTGGATGGGCTAAAACTTACCGCCCATATTATTACGGGGGAAGAAAAAGCCCAATTGGAGAAAATTTATCCCATAGAAAAGCAAATTGCCTTTATAAAAAAACTAGCAGTTTCCAAACAATGGACAGGAACACTTAAAAACGTTGGGGACTATCAGAATCACAGCACAGAAATATTGCTACCTGCCTTACCGAATGGCTCATACGCCATCCTTGCCGAAAATGAAGCTACATTTGCCTTTCAAACAGTACAGGTAACTGACCTCGCCATTGTACAAACAAGGGGAGCAAATGAACAGATGTTCCAGGTCATTAACAGAACCAACGGATTTCCCATTTCAGGCGCCCTGGTTACTTTTAGTTATCAAACAAATTACAACGGACCTTTAAAGGAACACACCTATATCACAGACAAACAAGGCTTCATCACCATTCAGCTTTCGGATGATAGATGGACAAATGTTACTGCAACTGTTAGGTCCAAAGAGGATCATGCCACATTTGGAACGTATTTTATATCCAAAAAGACAGACATCAAGCATCCTTCGGAAACTAATTATTTCTCTTCCATATTTCTGGACCGTAGCATTTACAGACCAGGTCAGGTAGTCTTTTTTAAAGGAATCGCCTTTAAAAGAAACAATGCGTCCACTTCGGTTTTATACAACACAAAAGTTGTGGCAACTCTCTTCAATGCCAATAACCAGGAAGTAGGAAGGCAGGAATACAAAACCAATGATTATGGCTCCTTTAATGGGCAGTTCATTTTACCCAATTACGGTCTTACAGGGGAATATTCGTTAGTCATAAACTCTGAAGAAGTCACTATAAGCGGACAGTCCAATTTTTCAGTGGAGGAATATAAGCGCCCAAAATTTAAAACCAGTATTGATCCGGTAACGGAAACCTATAAAGTAAATGACAGTATTCTTTTAACCGGAACTGCCACGGCCTTTGCCGGTAGTTCCATTACCAATGCCAAGGTTAAGTATACGGTGCGCAGGGTTGTTCAATATCCAGTATGGTATTATTGGAGTCGCCCATATGTAAAAAGTATTGCCCAAGAAATTGCACATGGGGAGACGATCACCGATGAAGATGGCAAGTATGAAATTAAGTTCAAGGCAATTCCTGATAACAGTATTCCAGAGAAAGATCTCCCCATTTTCAACTATGAAGTCACGGTGGATGTAACGGATATCAACGGAGAAACCCATGGTACTTCAAAAATGGTACGTGTAGGCTACCATTCCCTATTGGCTAAAATAATGGTTGCGAATATGTTGGATAAGTCTAAAGGCGATCAATCTATCGAAATTAGAACTACCAATCTCAACGGCCAAGAGGTTCCCGCAAAGGGCACCCTGAAAATATATAAATTAAAGGGTCCTGATAACGTCCTTAGAGAACGGCCATGGAAGGCTCCTGATTTTTCCTCCTTTACAAAAGAGGAGTTTAAGTCCCTATTTCCCCACGAATCTTATTCCAATGAAGAAGAACCAATAAACTGGGAAAAAGGAGCTTTGGTTTGGCAAGCCGATTTTGACACGGAAAAAATGAACGAAATAGACTTGGGCCAAATCAGATCATGGGAATCTGGCAGATATGCTATTGAACTGGAATCGACGGATAGATTTGGCAAGACCGTAAAAGATGTAGTGCATACCACGGCTTTTTCCAGAAAGGACAAACAATTAGGGGATAATCAATTATTCGATCTCAAAACCGATAAGGATGCCTACGCCCTCGGAGAAACAGCAAAACTAACTTTGGCCACAAGCGCGAAATCCCTTAAGGTGACCTTATTTATTGAAAAGGATAAAAAAAATATAAAAACGATTGTAATACCCCTATCCAATAACAGCAAAACTATTTCGATTCCAATTGGGGAAACCGATTTGGGTGGCTTTGCTATTCGCTATAGCTTTTCTGCCTTTAATGGGTTTGTTACTGGAACCAAAAGCATAAACGTACCATACCCATCTACCCAACTGGATGTGGAAACCATTACTTTCAGGGATAAGTTGGCCCCTGGTGCCGAGGAAACTTGGAGCTTTAAAATTAAAGGACCTAAGGGAGAAAAAGTGGCTGCCGAAGTTTTGGCCAGTATGTACGATTCTTCTTTGGATTCCTTTAGGGAACACAATTGGTATTTCAACCCCACAGAAAAGTCTCCTTATCATTCCATTTACAACTCAAATGCTTACCAAAGCTTTGGAACCGTATATTTCAATACTAAAATAGATGAAATAGATAGCCCCAAGGTTAGTCCTCAAGGTTATGACTCCTTCAATTGGTTCAACTTTTATTTTGGAACCGGAAATAGAATGTACAGAACTGAAATGATGATGAAGAATTCTGGACCAATCACCGTGGAAGATTCAGATGTTCTCCAAGAACAAGCTATGGAAGTAATTGCTCCAAATCCAATTTATATGGGCAAGGTCCTTGATGGGAATAATAAAACTTCAACTGAAAAAGAATCCGAACCAGAACAGGTCCAAATTCGAAGAAACCTTCAAGAAACTGCTTTTTTCTTTCCTCATTTAATGACTGATCCAGAAGGCAACGTTACTTTTAGTTTCCTAACCCCCGAAGCCCTTACACAATGGAAGCTTCAGTTATTGGCGCATACCTCTACCTTGGAGAGTACAGTTAAGACCTTTGAAGCCCTTACCCAAAAGGAACTCATGGTGACACCAAATATCCCAAGGTTTTTGAGAGAAGGGGATACCATCACCATAAGTAGTAAAATAAGCAATCTCACAGATCGCCAATTAACCGGCAAGGCCACTCTACTTTTGGAGGATGCCCTAACGGGAAAGGATATTACCAAAGATCTACTGTTATCACCAGTTGAACCAAGCACAGTTGACAAGAAGGAATTTAAGGTAGCGTCCAAAAACAATACACAGGTATCTTGGAAAATTGCAATTCCAAAAAATCTCCAAGCTCTCCAATATACAGTCATGGCGAAAGCGGGAGCTTTTAGCGATGGCGAACAGAACACCCTTCCCGTTCTTACCAATAGAATGTTGGTGACAGAAACCATGCCCATGTGGGTCAGTGGTGGTAACACCAAAACATTTACGCTGGACAAGCTTAAGGAAACCACCTCAACCACGAGACGCGACCATAAGCTCACCCTGGAAATCACCTCCAATCCCGCTTGGTATGCGTTGCAGGCACTCCCCTATCTGATGGAGTATCCATATGAAAGTAACGAGCAAATATTTTCAAGATTATATGCCAATACCCTGGCCAATCATATCACGAAATCAAATCCGAAAATCAAATCCGTTTTTTATCAATGGGCAAAATCCGATGCCTTGGTGAGCGGTCTAGAAAAGAATCAGGCTCTAAAATCCATTTTAATCCAGGAAACCCCTTGGCTTAGGGATGCCCAATCTGAAACAGAACAGAAAAAAAGGATAGCCCTTTTATTCAATAGTAATCATGTGGCCCAGGAACAGAAATTGACATTGAATAAACTTCTAAACAACCAAATGTCGAACGGGGCATGGGCCTGGTTTTATGGAGGTCCTTCCAATAGGTTTATCACCCAACATATATTGGCTGGAATAGGGCATTTAAGGCAACTAAATGCTGGACTTTCCGATAAGAATACCAGACTACTTGAAGAAAGAGCTCTTGGCTTTCTAGATGGGGAATTTGTTGCCGAATTTGAAGAGATGAAAAAATATACGGATAATATCAATAAGGATCATCTAAGCGCTATACAGCTACATTACCTATATATACGCAGCCTTTTCAAGGACCAACCCTCATCTATCAAAGTCCAAGAGGTTGTACAGTATTACTTAGGTCAGGCAAGAAAGTATTGGACAAAGAAAAGTTTATATGAAAAAGGACTGTTAGCGCTTGTATTACATAGGAAGGACATGGCATCCGAAGCCAAGAAAATAATGCAATCCCTAAAGGAAAACAGTATCGAAAATGAAGAATTGGGCATGTACTGGAAGGAAAACACAGCTTCGTGGTATTGGAATCAGTCTCCCATTGAAACACAAGCACTCATGATCGAGGCTTTTGCTGAGATAGGCAGCGCGGACCCATTGCATCAAAAAAACATAGAGCAGCTCAAAATATGGTTACTAAAAAATAAGCAGACCAATAACTGGCAGACCACCAAGGCCACTGCAGAGGCCATTTATGCTTTATTGCTAGATGGAGACGATTGGCTTTCCATAACCGATGCGGTGGATGTGCGTTTAGGTGGCGACAGAATAGCACCATGGAAATTAGTGAGCCCATCAATAGAACACGCCCCTATTGAAGCTGGTAGTGGATATTACCAAACCTCATGGAACGGAAATGAAATTAAGCCTGAAATGGCCGAAGTTCAGTTGAGCAAAAAAGGCAATGGCGTAGCCTGGGGTGCTTTATATTGGCAGTATTTTGAGGATTTGGATAAGATAACCCCAGCAAAATCTCCTTTACAACTGGATAAAAAATTGTTTTTAAAAAGGAATACAGATTTAGGGGAAGAACTCAAAGAAATTAACGAAGACACCCCGTTGAATGTTGGTGATCTGATCAGAATCAGAATTGTGGTAACGGTAGACCGGAAAATGGAGTTTATCCATCTCAAAGATATGAGAGCTGCAGGTTTGGAGCCTTTAAACGTTATATCCCAGTACAAATGGCAGGATGGATTGGGTTATTATGAAAGTACCAAAGACACAGCCACAAATTTCTTTTTTGATAACCTGCCAAAAGGTGTTTATGTCTTTGAGTACGACCTCAGGGTGAACAATACTGGTGATTTCAGTAGTGGGATTTCGACCATTCAAAGTATGTATGCCCCCGAATTTAGCAGCCATAGCGAAGGAACCAGAATTCACATAATGGAGAAATAGTTATGAAATTCCTTATATGTTATCGATTTTTTTCATAAATTAACATATAACTAATACATAAACAGCCAATTATGAATCCAAAAATTTTCTTGGTCCTGCGTATTGCGTTTGGACTCTTCTTAATCGTATTCGGATCCAATAAATTATTTCATTTTATGCCCATGGGACAAATGTCCGAAGCGGCAAATGAGTATTTCTCTGCATTGATGAGTACCAATACCCTTAACATGGTTGCCTTGGTCGAAATACTTGCAGGTCTTTCTTTATTGGCCAACAAATTTGGGGCATTGATGATGATCATTCTAATGACCATTTCTGTGAATGCCATATTATTTAATGCGTTCTTGGAGCCTAGCTCTATAGGTCCAGCATTAATACTGCTTCTTTTAAATATTATTATGCTTTACTTCTATAAAGATCGCTACAAGGACATTATTAGGCCATAACCAAATTTGCGGTATAAAAAAAGGTGGACACATATCGCTATGGGCCCACCTTTTTCATTGTATCTAATTCTTACCTGCCGTATTAGTGGCAATATTTCAGGCAGTA
>JBFIGS010000124.1:0-8276 GCA_041602195.1 Sediminicola sp.
ATCAAGAACTTTTTTTACATCCCCAACGATGCCGTCATAGATCAGGTTGCTGGACAAATGTTCTATAGGGCGTCCCACATCGCTCTGTATAAGATTGATGATCTTGGACATGGTAGGGGTAAAGCGTTTTATATGTAAATTGGAATCCAGGAAAATGGTCCCAATTTCAGTACTGGCCAACAAATTGTTCATATCGTCATAGGCTTGGGCCAGTTCGTCTATCTTTCCTTGTAATTCCGTATTTACCGTAACTATTTCTTCATTGACACTTTGTAATTCTTCTTTAGAGGTTTCCAGTTCCTCGTTGGTACTCTGCAATTCTTCGTTGCTCGATTGCAGTTCCTCATTGGAAGATTTGAGCTCCTCATTGGAAATTTCCAATTGTTCTATGGTAGAACGCAGATATTCCTTGGTCGCGGCCAATTCCTGTTCCAAAGCCAGGAGCTCAGAAGTGTCTTCCGGCTTAACAACCGTAGTTCCCTTATTTGAGTTTGCCAGACGTTTGCGGTCTTCAAAGATGACCATCATAAGTGTTTCCTCTGTATCCTCCAATTTCATTGGCTTAATGCTGAGGTCTATTAATTGGAAAGAACCATTGGTCTTGACTTCTATATCATTACGTATTTCTGTCTTATTGGTCTTTCGTACCTTGGAGATCAAGACTTGGAGATCGGCCTTTAGTCCTTCCCTGGCCATATCAATAATGTTCAACTTTGCCTCCCCGGGCGAAGGTTGCAGATACTTCCCGGTGTTTCCGGAAAAATACAAGGCATCTCCTTTTGCATTTATAATGGCACAGGCGGGAGTATAATTTGAAAGTAAAATATTTTTGGTAAGACTTGCCAGGTTATCATGTCGATTTCTTTTAAGAATGGGTTTCGCCAAGGTCTTTATGGAAGGAGGTTCCTGAAAAAGATGCCCGATATCTGGTATTTTTTCAAGCTTCACATCCTTATGTTTAAAGATTTTATGTTTCCTATCCACCACTTCAAAAAGGGAATCGTATTCACCAAGGGATTCTGAACTGCCCAAAAAGAGTATGCCTTCTGGATTAAGGGCGTAATGAAATATGGCGAACACTTTTTTCTGAGCCTCTACGTTTAAATAAATTAAAAGATTTCTACAACTGATCATGTCCAGTTTAGAGAAAGGCGGGTCCTTGATGAGATTGTGTTCCGCAAATACAATCTGGTCCCTAATTTCTTTTTTTATCCTGTAGGTCGTGGCATCGCTATAAAAATATTTGGATAAATATTCAGGGCTTACATCCACTGAAATGCTCTGAGGGTATACTCCTTGACGTGCGAGGTTAATGGCATTTTCATCTAAATCCGATGCGAAAATTTGGAACTTTATTTTTTTTGATTGCTTTTTAATGGCTTCATCAAATATGATGGCCAAGGAATAGGCTTCCTCACCCGTAGAACATCCGGGGACCCATATTCGAATTGTTTCCCCATCTTCTTTACTCTTGATTAATTGTGGTATTACTATATTTTTTGCAGAATCAAAAGCCTCCTTATCCCTAAAGAAATTGGTAACGCCTATAAGGAGTTCATTGAATAATTTTAAAATTTCCTCACGATTGCTCTGAAGGTATTTAATGTAAAGCTCCAATTTATCTATCTGGTTCAGGGCCATCCGTTTTTCTATCCTTCGTATGACCGTTGTACTTTTATAATCACTAAAGTTACAACCCGTCTCATTGCGGAGTAAAATAAATACCTTTTCCAGAAGCTCTTTGGCGGTAGAGACCTTTTCTGGAAGTTCTTCAGGTTTAAACTTCCTGTTTTTGGCATATTTTAAAAGCAGTTTCGGAATTTCAGCTACAGGTAAGATAAAATCCTGCACTCCCGCCGCAATGGCACTTCTTGGCATGCCATCATACTTGGCCGTTTCTGGATCTTGGACTATGGAAAGTCCTCCTTCTCCTTTGATATTCTTAAGGCTTAGGGTCCCTTCCGTTCCGGTACCGGATAAGATGATGCCAACAGCCTTTTCCCCTTGGTCCTCGGCCAATGAGCGAAGGAAAAAATCTATGGGCTTTCTAAATCCTCTGGCCGCTGTGGGTTCCATTAAGTGCAGAATACCATTAAAAATTGCCATATCCTTGTTGGGCGGTATCACATAGACGTGGTTAGGGGCTACAAGAGTATTGTCCTTTACCTCAGAAACCTCCATTTCTGTGTGGTTTTTAAGTAAGTGTACCATTAGACTCTTGTGTGTGGGGTCTAAGTGCTGTACAATTACAAAGGCCATTCCAGGTTTGGCAGGCGTTGCTTTAAAAAATTGCTCTAATGTTTCCAGGCCACCCGCTGAAGCTCCCATCCCCACAATAAGAAATTCTTCTTTATGTTCATTCTTTGAGGGTTTATTAGGGGAGGTCCCTTTTTTTTGGGAAGATGTGGTCTTGTTTTTGGCCATGTTTTTTAAAGATTATCTAGTGAAAGCGTATTCCAAAGTTAATTAAACCCCTGAAATTATTTACAGCAAAGGGGCACTTCTTTTGGGATTCGCTTTGTTGTCTCCAATGTGAAAATAATGATTTCTAATTCGTTTGCTTCCATAAGTATCTATTTGGCCAATAACCTGGTGAAACACATTGTTTAAAAGACCTTACAACCTAAAATTACAAAACAGGAGATGGTTCTAAAATGATATTTGTCAGCAGTGCCACCTGTAGGGCGTACAGATGGCAGGTCATCCAAGGGCAATTGAACGTTCTCCCATTCATGGGTCATGAATGACCCAGATCATTTACAATTTTCTATCAAACGCTTACTTTGTCGTCTAAATAAAGAGGTATGAAAATTTCAAAAACTGGGTTATTCCTTTTAGTAATGGTGATGTTGTTGGGAAGTTGTGGTCCCGTTGTCATCTCCTCTAGACCCAACCATCCGCCACCGCCCTGGTTTTATCCAAACAGGGTAGAATTGGTACGTTATGTCTATTTTCCGGAGTACAGCATATACTACGATTTTTATGATAGAACCTATATCTATTGGGATACTGGGGTCTGGTTCAGGGCTTCCGTATTGCCGCTCCGCTATAGGAACATCAACCTTAGTCGTGCCAGATATAAAAGAATCAATAATTTCAGGGGAGACAATATTCAAAGGTACCATAACGAAAACCCTTATAGGGGAAGGAGCAATATAGGCAGAAGGAGTACCAGGGGAAATTGATTTAGATCATTCAAAAGTGTAATTTAAATTTTTGTGGAATGAAAAAGTTAGCAGTTTTATTGGTTTTACTGTCCTTGGGCTCTTGTAAGGGGCAGGAAAAAGACCAGAATCCCGAAAAAGAGGCAACCAACGATACCATTGTAAAGCCCAAAGGACAATGGAATGTCACCCGGGAATACGATGATTTGGGCAACCTTATCAAATATGATTCTATCTACTCATGGTCATATACCGATAAGGAAGGGGATTCGTTAAGGGTGAATCTGGACAGTATTATGGACAATTTTAAGCGGTATTTTGGTGAAATGGAGGCGCCTTTCTTAAGAAGGGATTTTTCGTATTTCCCCAAGGCAGACTCTCTTATGAAGAAGGACTTCTTTTCGGAGGAATATTTTTTTAGAAATTGGGAAAGACACCATCCGGAAATGCAACAATTTATGAAGAGAATGGACTCGATCCGCAATCACTTTCTTAAGGAGTACCACCCGGGCCTCCTTGATTCCAAAAACTGAATTCTTGGTCAATGTGACAAGATTAAAAACAGAAAAAGGAGGCAGCGCCTCCTTTTTCCTATGAAGAATATCAATCAGTAGGTGTCCAATCTATCCTTTAAACCAAATTATTGCTAAAATGGATCAGAGGTATACGTTGTAACCAATAATATCTATTGCTTCACTATGGTCCATTTTTCTTTACAGAAATACGGACCAATTTTATAAAAAAACCAGAACATTTGCATGTTCTGGTTTCCAGAAGATATGTATGAACAATGACCACTTATAGTAAAACCTTTCATCTACCCATCGCTGAGCAAAATTTTGGTCCACAAGGTATACTGACGTAACATACTTCCTAAGTGCTTTGGTATATTGCTACACCAATGCGCCTTTATCTTAATATCATCAAAGAACGTGTTATTTTGTATTGTAATTAAAGTGCTAAAATAGGTACCCAAACGGGCATTTAGAATGACCTAGATCAGTTTCCAAAAATTTAACAGTTATTAAAAGAAACCGGGATTTTTATATCCCGGTTCTTTAGAAGGAAAAGATATGCTGGAAATACTATTTAAAGCATACGCCCATAAAGAGTGGGCCAACACCATAAACTAGATGTGAAGCATATCTTTATCCTCCGTTATACTGGCAAAGGGTTCCCCCAAAACCTTTGCCAATACCTTCAAAACAATATTTTTAAGAACAGTGCTAAAGTATTTGATAGCGTCATGAGATAAAATGATTTATATCAGTTTTGAAAATATTTTAACTTTTTTCTTGTGTTTTTTTTCCCAGTTTCGTGTGTTTTTTCACCCAGGAGTAGAGTGCATCAACATCTGCTTTTTTGCACAGTTCCCCATCTGATGTCATAGTGGCTGCAGTTCCACAGGCTACCCCATATTGTGCCATTTCTAAAAATGATAGTCCCTCTACAAGGCCAAGGGTCATCCCGGCGACCATACTGTCTCCTGCTCCAATTCTGTTTTTCTGAAGTACCATTGGAGCCGGAATAAAAATACATTGGTCCATAAAAACCATCAAGGCGCCTTTGGCACCCATGGAAACCACTATGATATGACAAGAATGTGTGGCCATAAAACGGATGGCCAAATTTTCCAATTCAGAAAAGTCGATATAGGATTTGTCCAGAAGGGAACTAAATTCACCCAAATTGGGCTTAAGAAGAAAGATGGGAGCTTTTACTGCCTCCTTAAGCTCATCTCCTTTGGTGTCCAAAATTAGCAGGGCCTTTTTTTTATTTGCAATGGCTGCCACCTGGGCAAAATAAGTGGTGGGAACCCCAGGCGGTAATTTACCACTGGCCACTATATAATCACCATCATTTACTTGTGTTTCAATAAGCCTTAAACTTTCCTTCCATTCACTTTCCTTTACAAATGCTCCTGGTACGCCAAAGCGGTATTGTAGTTTGTGCTTCGTATCTGTTACCGATAAATTTTCTCGTGTTCTACCTTCCTGGGATACTACTATTTGTTCAATCCCCCTTACCTCCATTAACCCTTTCATATGCACCCCTGAAGCCCCGCCAGCAAGATAAAGGGCAGTGCTCCTGCCACCAAGGTTTTGTAGGGCCCTTGAGACATTGATGCCGCCACCCCCTGGAAAATAAATGGGGGCGGTACAGCGCAATTTGCGATTTGGTTCCATCCCGTCCACTGTGGTAGTTTTATCTATCACAGGATTAACGGTAAGGGTGATGATATTATTCATGGGCCAATTGTCTTGCAGTTTTTCTTCCTAAACCATATGCATTTTCCACAGCCACCTTTACATTGGACCGTTCTGTACTGGCATCCTCATTGGGTCTCATTAGCCAAAATACCTGTGAATCCAGGATATTTGCTTTTTTCTCACGGAGTTTCTGCTCCAAAAGGCGCTGGGACCTATTGGTGGAGCCACTCCCCAAGGTGATGGCCAATACATTTTTGTTCTCAAGGTTCCCGTGGCGCTCAATAAATCGACTAGTGGGCCAGTCCGGGGCCCAATTATAGGTATTGGCACAGAAAACGTAAAGATCAAAGGTGTCCTTTGTCATCTCCTCTGCAGCCGTAATGGTGGCTAATTTCGCGGACCATCCCTCTGCCAATAGTCCATTTGCAAAGGAGGTACACACCTGCTTGTCCAAATTGTAGAACAAATCTGGGTTGTATACGATCAAGGCCCTGTTTACGCTATTTAATTCTCCAATTAATATAGTGTTGGCAGCTCCCTTTCTTTCGGCCAATAGGGTAAGGATAATCCATAGTATAGCAATTGAACCGAGTGTAAAAAGAGCTGATTTCATGTTTCCTTTTTTATTTTACATACCATAATGTAGTCTCATCCTACTAATTTCCCGCAGCTACAGGCGGCTCCAACAATTCAAAAAATTGGTCTAGTTTAGGTAAAATGATGATTTCGGTCCTGCGGTTCAACGCCCTTCCCTTAACGGATTCGTTAGTGTCCTTAGGGATGAATTCGGATCGGCCCCCCGCGGTCATTCGTTCTGGCTTTACCCCAAACTTGGATTGCATCAACCTAACAATGGAGGTTGCCCTTTTTACACTTAAATCCCAATTGTCCACCATACACTCAGTGGCTATTGGTACATTGTCTGTATGTCCTTCTACCAGGATATCCAATTCATTATGATCGTTGATGATCTTGGCGATCTTACCGATGACTTCTTCGGCCCTATTGCTTATTTGGTAGCTGCCAGATCGAAACAGCATCTTGTCGGAAATAGAAATATAAACAACACCTTTTTTTACTTCAATGCTGATATCCTCATCGTCAAAATTGTCCAGGGACCTTTTGAGGTTCATTACAAGAACCAGGTTAATGGAATCTTTACGTTGCATGGACGATGTAAGGTCTTTGATATATTTATTTTGCTCGTTAAGTGCTTCCAGGGATTTTTTTATGCTTTCGGCCCCTGACTTGCTCACCACGGATAAGTCGGACAGTCTTTCCAATAAATTGGTATTGGTGCTTTTGAAATAAGCTATTTCTTGCTCCATGCCCTTGGTCTTATTTTTCTCATTGGCTAGATTGGTCCCTAACAACACACGTGCATTCTCACTGGTTTTTAGATCACTTTCACATGCTTCAGCCCTGTTAAGCGCCTGGGTGTAATTCTTTTGGCTTACACAGGAGGTTAATAGCGCAAGGATGATTACGACAAAAATTGAATGTTTCATTTTAGGTTGTTTTTAGGGTTGATGTATACATACATCAAGGATTATATAATTTTTCTTCACCCTTTAACGTGTTAAAGGAGTCTTGTCCATCAAATCAGCCACCATTTGACTTTTTTCTGCCATGTTCATGTTCTCAATTCCTTGTATGAGTGCATCCGGATTAAAGGAAATACTGTCTATCCCTTCCTGTACCAAAAAAGCAGCAAACTCCGGAAAATCACTTGGTGCCTGTCCACATAGTCCAATCTTTGTGTTTGTTTTCCGTGCCGCGGCAATGGCCATGGCTATCATCTTTTTTACGGCAGGATTGTCTTCATCAAAAAGGTGCGCCAATAAGTCGGAGTCCCTATCTATGCCCAAGGTCAATTGGGTAAGGTCATTGGATCCTATGGAAAACCCATCAAAAATGGCTGCAAATTCCTCGGCGAGGATCACATTGCTAGGGATCTCCACCATGGTGTAGATTTCGAGCCCCAAATGCCCTCTTTTCAAACCGTTATCTTCCATAAGGGCAATTACCTTTTTGCCTTCTTCCAGGGTTCTGCAAAAAGGGACCATTACTTTTAGGTTGGTAAGGCCCATGGTTTCGCGCACTTTCTTAATGGCGGCACATTCCAGGGCAAACCCTTGTTTGTACATAGGGCTGTAATATCTGGAGGCTCCCCTAAAGCCCAACATGGGATTCTCTTCCTGGGGTTCAAATTCTTTCCCGCCCAAAAGATTTGCATATTCATTGGTCTTAAAATCGCTCAATCGTACAATCACTTCTTTTGGGTAAAAGGCAGCGGCAATTGTACTGATTCCTTGTGCCAATCTGTCTATGAAATAATCTGATTTATCGGGGTAGCCTTTAGTGATCGTCTCAATATTTTTTTTGGTGGCCCCCTTCTTTAATCCATCAAATCGTACCAGGGCCATAGGGTGGATTTTCACCATATGGGTTATGATGAATTCCATCCGCAGTAAGCCAACCCCATTATTGGGATAGAAGGATAGGGGAAAGGCGAGTTCTGGATCTGCCAATATCAGTTTGGCCTCGGTTTTGGGAAGTTTTATTTTTGAAAAGTCGATTTCTGTTTCTTTATAAGGGAGCTTCCCTTCATAGACGTAACCGGTCTTGCCCTGGGCACAGGTCAAGGTGATATGGCTGTTGTTGGTGATGGCGGTAGTGGCGTTCCCACAACCCACTATGGCCGGCACTCCCAGTTCTCGGGCCACAATGGCAGCATGACTGGTTCTGCCCCCTTTATTGGTAATGATGCCCCCAACTTGCTTTAGTAAGGGGTCCCAATCTGGGGTTATGGTATCGGTCACAATAATGGTGTCTTTGTCTAAAAGTCCCGTGTTCCTCGGAGATTTTAAAAGGACGGTGGTGCCCGTTTTGATCATGGAAC
>JBFIGS010000125.1:0-8232 GCA_041602195.1 Sediminicola sp.
GAGGTCACAATCATTTGCAATGTCAATACCTTGCATTAAAAAGGAACTGGATACCTTTTTGGATTGTTCCAGATAATTTTTTTTGGCTTCGTCCCCAACCTCTAATAGTGCAATGGTATCTTCATGTTGACAAACCATAAGATCTCTAAAATGGGAGGCCAAGCCAGATATAAAATGGTGTCCGTCGAAGCCTTGGGATAAGGTTTCGTTAAACAAAATCAATAATCCGGGGATATTGTGAGCTAGGATAAGATCAGTGGCCGAAAAGTAGGTGTCGTAATCAAGAACGTTCAAATTTTCGGTTACCGCCTTTCGCGTCAATTTTTTTCCTGAAAAACTAACGACCCTATCAAATATGGAAAGAGCATCACGCATAGCCCCATCTGCCTTTTGGGCAATAATATGCAAGGCGTCATCGTCCGCTTCTATTTCCTGATTTTCTGCAATATATTTTAAATATGCTGCCGCATCCTTTACCGTGATCCGTTTAAAATCAAAAATTTGACAACGGGATAAAATAGTAGGGATGATCTTATGTTTTTCTGTGGTTGCCAAAATAAAGATGGCATGTTTGGGCGGCTCCTCCAGCGTCTTCAAAAATGCATTGAAGGCAGCCTGGGACAGCATATGTACCTCATCAATGATATACACCTTGTACTTTCCAGTCTGGGGTGGAATCCTCACTTGGTCCGTAAGGTTTCTTATATCATCTACAGAATTGTTGGAGGCAGCATCCAGCTCAAAAATATTGAATGCAAAATCTTCATCTGTATGTTCGGTACCGTCCTCATTTATTTTCTTTGCCAATATTCTGGCACATGTGGTCTTTCCTACACCTCTTGGACCACAAAAAAGAAGGGCCTGGGCCAAATGGTTATTCTCTATGGCATTGAGCAGGGTGTTTGTAATAGCCTGTTGCCCCACAACATCCTTGAACGTTTGGGGTCTATATTTTCTGGCAGATACTACAAATGGTTCCACAAATATGATCTTTAATGCAGTAAGGGCAAGGCCGATTTCTACATGCTACAAATATAAAAATAGCATTGTATAAAGTGGCTATTTTGGGATAGTTTAAAGACTTTTTTATCAACAATTGAAGTATATTTGCATTTAGCAGGTCGCTCTATCGCTTCCGATGTAAATTGGGAGAGGAAAGTCCGGACACCATAGTGCAGTATAGCGGGTAATGCCCGTCCGCCGAGAGGTGAGGACAAGTGCAACAGAAAGTATGTACAGGTAATGCTGTAGTGAAACCAGGTAAACTCTATGCGGTGCAACGTCATGTAAATCAGTGTTTGAGGGCTGCACGCCCGAGCTGAAGGGTAGGCGGTTTGAGCTTTTGGGCAACCAAAGGCCTAGATAAATGATAGGGGGTTCCTGATAACTCAGGATGAACAGAATCCGGCTTATGACCTGCTTTTTTTAGTATCGGATCAAAATGGTAAATTACCCAGATCTACATTTCCTCCAGATAAAACAATTCCCACCTTCTTTCCCTTAAAGAACTCTTTTTCCTTCAATAGGGCAGCAAATGGTACTGCACACGAAGGTTCAATTATTATTTTCATGCGTTCCCAAAGTAGGTGCATGGCATCAATAATTTCTTTCTCTTCTACTCTAATGATCATTTCCACATAATCCATGATGATGGGAAAGTTGATATCCCCCAACTCAGTTCGAAGGCCATCAGCAATAGTGTCTGAAGATTCATTCTTTACAATTTGACCAGTTTTTAAAGACTGATAAGCGTCGTCGACGTTAAAAGGTTCGCCTCCGATCGTATTACAATGGTGTCCAAAAAAATGGGCTGCGAGTGATGTTCCGGCAATTAGGCCACCGCCACCAACAGGAGTCATTATGAAATCTAAATCCGGATGGTCCTCCAACAGTTCCATTGCGGCCGTTCCCTGTCCCAGAATAACATTAAAGTTGTTCGAAGGATGCAGAAAGGTGGCACCGTGTTTTTCTACAATTTCTTCCGCTGCTTTTTCCCTTGCGGCCAAATTTGGCTCACATTCAATTACCTCACCTCCATAACTGCGGACGGCGTTTTTCTTTACCTGTGGGGCGTTGTTGGGCATAACAATGTATGCTTTAACACCTATGGATCTTGCCGCTAAAGACAGGGCTTGTGCAAAGTTGCCTGAGGAGTGGGTGACAACGCCTTTTGCTTTTTGCGCTGCGGTAAGCTTGCTTATGGCATGGACGGCCCCCCTCATTTTGAAGGATCCTGCCCGTTGAAAATTTTCACATTTAAAAAACAAGTCCACCCCAGAAAGTTCATTGAGAAGGGTGGAGGTCAAAACTGGCGTACGGTGTATATGTTCCTGTACTATTGCTTTACACTCAAGTAAGAGGTTCTTGGTTATGCGTGTCATACATTAAGAAGATTGATCAAAAAAACTAAAAACGCTTACCCCATACCTTCTTTGGTTGGTGAAATGTTCTAATCCGGATAAATCGGTGTATTTGGAATGCTCAATGATCAGAACACCATCTTCCAATAGCAGCCCTTTATTAAATACCAATTCTGGTATTTTTGAGAAATCTTCCAGGGACATGTCATACGGTGGGTCAGCAAAAATAATATTGGATTTAAAGCTGGCCTTTTCCAAATAACTGAACACATCACTTTTTATGGTAGAGATATTGAAGTCGAGTTCCTGGGCTATTTTGTTGATGAATTTTACACAACCAAAATCGGCATCTACACTGACGATTTGCTCCGTTCCCCTCGACGCAAATTCAAAACTTATATTCCCCGTTCCGGCAAAAAGGTCTACAACGCTTACTTCGTTAAAATAATATGTATTGTTAATGATATTGAACAAGGCCTCTTTTGCCATGTCCGTCGTTGGTCTCACGGGAAGCTTTTTAGGGGCAATTATTCTTCTGCCTTTATAGTTACCTGATATTATTCGCATTAAAGGGTTTTTAGTACTGTAAAATCTATGGCATCATCCTTGTCATTTCCCGTAATATGGTCAATGTTTGATGGGATAAAGATTGATATGTTCTTTATGTAGTCATAAGCAATACCATAGATTTCATCATCCTCATCAATAGCTCCAAAGAGCTTTAATTTTATGGTATTGGTATCCAATTTGAGTTGCTCAATGGTGAAAAGGAGGTAATAGATAAAGTCTTCTTTGGTATTGTAGTTGAAGCTGTTGTGCAATTGGAGTTTTTTATTGGACACCACTGTGATATCCAATTGCTTATCGCCAACATGAACGTAGCAAACAGCATCATTGCCCGGATTTGGGGTGTTTAATAAAGATTCTACCATCACGGTACTGCTATGCTTAAATTCAAACTCCCCGAAAAGCTCGTAAATGTAATTGTTGACATTCATGAAGGGCACATATACATTCATAAGGTCATTGCTCTCCAACTCATCATAAACAATAATATCGTTCGTGAGCATTTTGGCATTGAACTTAAGGTAATTGGCTAATTCACCTTCATCGAATAGGGCTTTGGGCACTAAACTGAAAAGTTGGTTTTTGTGAATGGCAATGACTTCAGAAAAAGCCACCTTTGCCACCTTATATTTTTCAAAAATCTCCTTTACTTTTTTCAAAAGTTCCAAGGGATTTACTTCCCGCTCGAACACCACATTCTCTGAAGCCAGGATGTGGTTGTCTACTGTGTCGAGCACACAAAAAGAAAGTCCATTCAAACTAATTTGAATGGACAACTTATGAAAATCCGATTTAGATTGCTCTAAATTATCTATTGTCTTGTTTTCTGTCATATATCGGAGGCCAGTTACCATTGGTGCTTACTTCGGTCAAGGAACCAACTCTAATTTCACTTCCGTTCACTTCTTCAACACTGTTATGAGCATTTTCCCTTGCCAAAAGTTCTTTAGGTTGGTCACCTAAAATAACATTTTTCTTCACTTTGGCTTCAAAAACTGGAGCTTTGTATCCACTTTTTTCAATAATGTCGGCCTTCAGTTCAAATTGCTCCCCTTGCGTTGCATAAGGAACATTCATCATTGTTTTATAACGATTGTCTTTCTTAAACAAGGAATCCTTTACAGAAACGAACCCTAGGGTGTCTATAATTTTAACTTCCTGAAGCATATCAATGCCATAGGTCTTATTAAACTCCATATAAGAAGAGTCCCTTTGCTGGGTAATGATGTACTTTCCTGTGTCAACAAAACTAATTAACGAGTTGAAATCATTGGCGTACTTGCCATTGGCAGATTTGTAGGCTTCTTGGGAATTTCTAATATCCTTAAGTACGGAAACTACTTTTGCAAATCGTTGCTCTTTTACTTTTTTGAACTCTATAGGACCATTTACGGACTGATAAATTAAATATCCCAAACCGATACATACTATCCAAAGTACAACTTGTATTATGCTCTTCATTTTATAAGTGTTAATTAAATTTTAGTGGTTATCACAAATCTACAATTTTTTTTTAATCACAAAAGTATTTGTCCTTAAAAATCCTGATTATCTTTGAAGCCATATGAACGCACTCACAGCCTCATCTTTCACAACTATTTTACGTGAAAAATTTCCTCATGATCCTACCTTAAAACAAAACGTTGTCCTTGAAAAACTGGCAGCTTATGTTTTATCCAAAGAAAAGGAGGAGGTTTTTATGCTCAAAGGATTTGCCGGTACCGGTAAAACAACGATGATCGGGGTCTTGGTCACCAATTTATGGCGGACCAGTATGAAAGCAGTACTTATGGCACCCACGGGAAGGGCAGCGAAGGTAATGTCAAACTATTCCAATACCCAGTCTTATACGATTCATAGAAAGATCTATTTTCCAAAAAAACAAAGTGGGGGCGGGGTTCAATTTGTCCTTTCTCCCAATAAGCATCGAAATACCATCTTTATTGTGGATGAGGCCTCCATGATACCGGATACGGCCGCGGATTCCAAGCTTTTTGAAAACGGTTCTTTGTTGGATGATCTTATAATGTACGTATACTCAGGGCATAATTGTAAATTGATCCTGATAGGGGATACGGCCCAATTACCGCCCGTACACTTAAATTTGAGTCCGGCTTTGGACGAGAACCAACTTGCTTTAAATTATAACAAGGAGGTGATCATGTTGGAAATGGACGAAGTGGTAAGACAGGCGGAGAATTCGGGAATCTTGCTAAATGCCACGAATTTAAGGGAGCAGCTACAAAATGAATTTTTTGAAGACTTTAAATTTGATGTAAATCCATATAAGGATATTGTCAGGCTAATTGATGGCAATGAGATCCAAGAGGCTATAGACAGTTCTTACTCCCAAAATGGAAAAGAGGAAACGGCCATTATTGTTCGTTCCAACAAAAGGGCCAATCTATACAATGAAAACATAAGAAATAGGATTCTCTATCTGGAAAATGAAATTGCTGTAGGCGATTTTATGATGGTGGTAAAGAACAATTACTTTTGGTTGGAACCCCAATCCGAGGCAGGTTTTATTGCAAACGGGGATATAATAGAAGTTTTGGAGATTTTCTCCATTAAAGAGCTCTATTCTTTCAAGTTTGCGGAGGTAAAGGTGAAAATGGTAGATTATCCAAATCAAAAACCGTTTGAAACCGTTTTGATTTTAGATACCATACAAGCTGAGACCCCTTCTCTTTCTTACGAGGATGGGAATAGATTGTATCAGGAGGTGATGAAGGATTACGCCCACGAAACCTCAAAATATAAGAAGTTCCTAGCGGTAAAGAACAACAAATTCTTTAATGCCCTGCAAGTTAAGTTTTCATACGCCATCACCTGTCATAAGTCCCAGGGCGGACAATGGGATACAGTATTCGTTGAGCAGCCTTATCTTCCCAACGGTATAGATAAGGAATACCTGCGTTGGCTATATACCGCTGTTACAAGGGCAAAGCGTCAATTGTACCTAATAGGCTTTAAGGACGATTTTTTTGTTGATTGAGAATAGCCTAATTTTAGTGTTAGAATTCCAGCCATGACTGCAGAAACAATAATAAGCATTTTTTTAGGGGTTGGCCTTGCCGCTTCTGTGGGCTTTAGGGTATTTCTGCCCTTATTTGCCCTGAGCCTGGCCTCGTATTTTGGCGCTTGGGACCTCAATTCCAATTGGGAATGGATGTCAAGTCTTTCCGCCTTGGTAGTTTTTGGGGTCGCGACGATCATGGAAATTTTTGCTTACTTTATACCTTGGGTGGATAATCTTTTAGATAGTTTTGCCATTCCGTTGGCAGGTATAGCAGGAACTGCTGTAATGGTCTCCACGGTAGCAGATTTGGAGCCTTTGGTCACATGGACCTTGGCCATCATTGCGGGAGGAGGTACTGCCACCGCCATAAAAGGGGCGTCGGCAACCAGTAGATTGGCATCCACTGCAACCACGGGAGGGTTGGCAAACCCCATAGTGTCCGCAGTGGAAACGGGAACTGCTTTGGTGGTTACCATTTTGTCCTTATTGGCCCCCGTTGCGGCTGTTATTTTAGTGATAGTGATTTTGGGATTTATATTCAATATTTATAGGAAGCTAAGGCCGAAAATCTAATTTTTAATAGAAGAGTAAATGAAAATAATAGCAATGATCCCTGCGCGTTATGCTGCGTCTAGATTTCCTGGCAAATTGATGCAGGATCTGGTTGGGAAACCCGTTATTCTTAGGACCTATGAAGCTGCCGTAAATACGAAGCTTTTTGACGAGGTCTATATTGTCACGGATAGTGATATCATATATGATACTATTATAAAAGCTGGAGGCAAGGCTATTATGAGCCTCAAAGAACACGAGTGTGGAAGTGATCGTATCGCAGAGGCCGTGGCAGATATGGATGTGGATATTATAGTAAATGTCCAGGGTGATGAGCCTTTTACCGAAAAAGAGAGTTTGGCGAGTGTTCTGGAAGTCTTTAAACATGATCCCAATAAGGAGATCGATTTGGCTTCCTTAATGACCAAAATTACCGATTGGGAAGAAATCAGCAATCCCAATACCGTAAAAGTGATTGTGGACCAAAACAATTTTGCACTATATTTTTCTAGATCGCCCATCCCATATCCAAGAGCTAAAGAGGTGAACGCCCCGTATTACAAACATAAGGGCATCTATGCATTTCGGAAAAGTGCTTTGATGGATTTTCAGCGTTTACCAATGTTGACCTTGGAGGCCACTGAAAAGATAGAGGCCATTAGGTATCTCGAGTACGGGAAAAAGATTAAAATGGTAGAAACACATGTAACGGGGATAGAAATTGATACCCCGGAAGACTTGGAAAGAGCAAAGAAAGTATGGAAGTAGATTACAGCAATATAACGGTTATAGGATTTGATGCAGATGATACCCTTTGGGTAAATGAAACTTATTTTAGAGAGGCTGAAGAGGAATTTTGTAGTTTATTGGAAAAATATGAGACCAAAAACAAGGTAGATCAGGAACTCTTTAAGATGGAGATAAAGAACCTGAACCTATACGGTTATGGAATTAAGGGATTTATGTTGTCCATGATCGAATCCGCTTTGGAATTGTCCAATAATAAAATTTCACAAGCAACGATTACTGAAATTATTGAGATAGGAAAGAGGATGTTGTCCCATCCTGTGGAATTATTGGAAGGCGTGGAAGAGGTGCTTCAGAAACTAAAAGATCGCTTTAGATTGATAGTTTTGACCAAAGGGGACCTATTGGATCAGGAACGAAAATTGGAAAAATCTGGATTGTCCAAATATTTTCATCACGTAGAGGTTTTGAGTGATAAAAAGGAAATTAACTATCAGCATTTATTGGACCATTTGGAAATACCCGTTTCCGAATTTTTGATGATTGGAAATTCCCTGAAATCGGATGTGCTGCCATTGATCAATATAGGGGCACAGGCCGTCCATGTACCTTTTCATACGACTTGGGCCCATGAAGAAGTGCCTGTGGAGCAGCAAGGCAACGGACACCTAACGCTCAATACCTTGACAGATATTTTGAAATATCTGCCAGAAGGTAAAGCAGCAACTACTAAAAACTAAAAATTTCATCCCTAGTATGACGAAATATAGGAATTTTCCCATGGTGCCTAGAGTGGTTTTCGGCCAAGGTTGTTTTAAACAACTGGGAGAGATATTATTGCCCAAAAGAAAGAGTTCAGAAGCTCCATTTATTTTTTTGGTCGATGACGTTTTTGAAGGGCACGAGCTAATAAATAGTATCCCTTTGCTTTTTAATGATCAGATCATTTTCATTTCTGCAGATGAGGAACCTAAAACCAATCAA
>JBFIGS010000126.1:0-8221 GCA_041602195.1 Sediminicola sp.
TTCTAGAATATAAAAAATGGCTGAACAAAAACGACTCTTTTTACTGGATGCCTATGCCCTGATTTTTAGGGGGTATTACGCGCTAATCAAAAATCCAAGGATCAATTCCAAAGGTATGGATACCTCAGCGATCATGGGGTTTATGAACTCCCTGTTTGATGTCATCAAAAGGGAGAAACCAGATCATCTTGCGGTATGCTTTGATAAGGACGGCAGTACGGAGCGCACCGAACTCTTTGAAGATTACAAGGCCAACAGGGATGAAACCCCCGATGCCATCAGGCAGGCCGTTCCCTATATCCAAGACATCCTAAAGGCCATGCACATCCCCGTTGTGGAGCTTTACGGATTGGAAGCCGATGATATTATTGGCACCTTGGCCAAACAGGCAGAAAAAGAGGATTATAAGGTATTCATGGTGACCCCGGACAAGGATTTTGGTCAACTGGTTTCAGAAAACATTTTTATGTACCGGCCGGCCAGAATGGGCAACGGAATAGAAATTTGGGGGATTCCGGAAGTAAAAGAACGATTTGGAGTGGAGCGCCCCGAACAGGTCATAGACTATTTGGGAATGATGGGCGATGCCAGTGATAATATTCCTGGACTCCCAGGTGTTGGGGACAAAACGGCCAAAAAATTCATTGCAGAGTTCGGCTCTATGGAAAACCTTTTAGCGAATACGGATAAGCTAAAGGGAAAAATGAAGGAGAAAATCGAAGAAAACAAGGAATTGGGGATCCTATCCAAAAAGCTGGCAACCATTTGTGTCACTTGTGATGTAACTTTTAATGCCAAGGATTATGAATTGTCCATACCCGATAGCGAAAAGGTCCAAGAACTCTTTGAAGAATTGGAATTTAGAAGGCTAAAAGACCAGTTCTTGAAGTTATTCGCTACCGAAGAAGAAACCACAACCACCCAAGTAAGCAGCACCCCAACAGCAAAAAAACAAGGGCAAGAAGCCGGAGGCGGACAATTTTCACTATTTGGAGGGGATGGCAACCAACCTTCAGGATCACTGGAATCGGTATCGAGCAGAAAAACCATCAAGGAGGTTCCCCATGTCTACCAAAGTGTAGCACCTGGGATGGCAATGAAATTATTTATTCAGAATTTGTTGAAGCAAACCTCGGTTTGTTTTGATACGGAAACAACCTCATTAAATCCTTTGGAAGCTCAATTGGTAGGGATCGCCTTCAGTTGGGAACCTGGCAAAGGCTTTTACATTCCCTTTCCAGAAGAAAAGGAGGAGGCCCAGGAAATCATAGAACAATTAAGACCCTTCTTTGAATCCGAAAAGATTGAAAAAATAGGACAGAATCTCAAATATGACATCAAGGTTCTGGATAAATACCATATAAAGGTAAAAGGCAAATGCTTTGATACCATGCTTGCGCATTACCTTATCAATCCAGATATGCGGCACAACATGGACGTATTGGCCGAGACCTATTTGAACTATACCCCCATATCCATAACCGAATTAATTGGAAAGAAAGGGAAGAACCAGATGTCCATGAGGGAAATTCCTCTGGATCAGCAAACAGAATACGCCGTGGAAGATGCGGATATCACCTTTCAATTGGCACAAAAATTTAGACCAGAACTTGCCGAGGCCAAAACAGAAGATCTTTTCAATGATATAGAAATCCCACTTTTGCACGTTCTGGCAGATATGGAGTTGGAAGGAATTAAATTGGATACCGAATTTTTACATTCCTTGTCCAAAGATCTGGACAACGATATCAAGAACCTAGAAACAAAAATTTACGAAGAGGCCGGGGAAGAGTTCAATATTGGCTCCCCAAAGCAATTGGGAGAAATTCTTTTTGACAAAATGAAACTGGTAGACAAGCCCAAGAAAACCAAAACCGGGCAATATTCCACCGCGGAAGACGTACTCTCCTATCTTGCCAAAGACCATCCTATCATCCAACATGTATTGGAGTATAGGGGACTTTCCAAACTAAAGAGCACCTATATAGATGCGCTACCGGGACAAGTGGAACCAACCACGGGAAGAGTACATACAGATTATATGCAGACCGTAGCTGCTACAGGAAGACTGAGCAGCAACAACCCTAACCTTCAGAACATCCCAATACGAACCGAAAGAGGAAGACAGGTGCGCAAGGCTTTTGTTCCAAGGAATGAGGATTATATTTTATTGGCCGCGGATTATTCCCAGATAGAACTTCGCATCATTGCGGCACTCAGTCAAGAAACCACGATGATAGAGGCTTTTAAAAATGGAGAGGATATCCACGCTTCTACTGCTTCTAAGGTTTTTAATATCCCGTTAAACGAAGTGACCAGAGAACAGCGTAGCAATGCCAAAACTGTCAACTTTGGAATTATCTATGGGGTATCGGCGTTTGGACTGAGCAATCAGACAGACCTTTCTAGAGGAGAGGCCAAGGACCTAATAGACACCTATTACAAGACCTATCCGAAATTGCGCAACTATATCAGCGAACAGATAGATTTTGCCAGGGAAAACGGTTATGTACAGACCGTTTTGGGCAGGAGAAGATATTTAAAGGATATAAATGGGAGCAATGCCATTGTCAGGGGTGCTGCGGAACGAAATGCAGTGAATGCCCCCATACAAGGAAGCGCTGCGGATATCATCAAAATAGCCATGATCAATATCCACAAAAAGCTGGAAGAAGGCAATTACAGAACTAAAATGTTGTTGCAGGTTCATGATGAATTGGTCTTTGATGTATACAAACCTGAATTGGAAGAACTAAAGACCATGATCAAAACCGAAATGGAAAACGCCTATACCCTATCCGTGCCCTTGGATGTGGAATTGGGGGTTGGGGACAACTGGCTGCAGGCACATTGATAAAATCATTACAGTAATTAAAAAAACAATCTTTGTGTTTCGCCGCGTAAGGTTACACCCTTTTCGATTTCATCAAAAAATAAGACCCTGAAATAAAGACTAAAAAGAATATTTTATTTTACAAACAAACTGATCACTGGGTTACCTAATGAAAAAATTCAAAGAGTTAGCGTAAGCCAATACCAATCTATAACTATGACATGGTGTATTCTTCATCATAAATTCTGCTAATTTTACCTCAATTTGTGTTTTTCGGACATACACTTCTACCTTTCGTTGGTCAAATTTTTATCCACTTCCTTAAAGTCAAGTTTTATCAAAAAATCAACCTATTTATCTTGCTTTTGGCAAAAAATCGGGAAGTCCGATATATTTTTAAATTCAAAAATTGGCTCGAAGACCCCACTCCTCGAGGTTTTTGTGTTAAAATTGACTAAAAAAAATGTTAATATTTAGCTAATGGAACAATAAAGTGAAATCTTAGCGAAAGACTAATTCTAAAATCAAACCTAATGAAATTCAAAAACCCATGGTTACTCACCTTGTTCTTGGTGTTTGTAACACAAATCGGATTTTCACAACAAAAAACAATTACCGGAACAGTAACTTCTGCTGTTGACGGTGCTCCATTACCAGGAGTTTCGGTAGTAATTATTGGAACTACTAGAGGAACACAAACTGATTTTGACGGAAATTTCAGCATTAATGCGGAAGTAGGTCAAAAATTAAAGTTTTCTTATCTAGGGCAAAAAACTGCCGAAAGGACTATCGGTGCTTCAAACACTATAAATCTTCAAATGGAAGAAGATGCGGAGGCACTAGATGAAGTTATCGTAACTGCCTATGGTACTTCTACTAAAGAGGCATTTACTGGATCCGCCAGTGTTATTGGCGCCAAAGATCTTGAAATTAGAAGCGTTACCTCACCAATTGCAGCCATCGAAGGTAGAGCGACAGGTGTTCAATTTACATCTGCTTCCGGACAACCTGGTTCATCCCCAGGTATAGTTATTAGAGGAGTTGGAACACTTAATGGTAGTTCTGATCCCCTATTTATAGTGGACGGTGTTCAGTACGAAGGTGCTTTAAACACGATCAACCAAGAAGATATTGCATCATTTACCATCCTTAAAGATGCGGCTTCAACATCCCTTTATGGCTCAAGAGCTGCTAATGGAGTTGTAATGATTACAACAAAGAGCGGCACTAAAGGCGATATAAAAGTTTCAGCCTCAACACAATATGGTTTGGTGTCTGCTGGCATTCCATTTTACGATGAGCTTACGCCTGGTCAATATTACGAAACCATGTGGGAAGCCTTAAAAAATTCCAGTGCTGGCGGAGGAGATCCAGCCTTTGCTTCTGCCAACATTTACAACAGTTTGGGATATAATCCTTTTGATGTACCTAATGATCAAATAGTAGGCACTAACGGACGATTAAACCCTAACGCCAATGTCATTTACAATAGCCTAGATTGGTATGATGTACTACAAAGAACAGGAGTTCGTCAAAATTATAACGTAAATGTTTCTGGTGGAGGCGAAAAGCATAAAGTCTTTTTCTCTGCGTCTTACCTGGAAGAAGAAGGCTTTGTTGTTTCTTCCAAATTTGACCGTTTAACGACTCGATTAAATGCAGATTTTGATGTTAATGACTACATTAAAATGGGAGGTAGCACTAACATTACTATTTCCGAGGCTGTAGGTCCAAGTTCTGCTGGAACAGGAAGCATTGTAAACCCTTTTGGTTTTGCCAAGAATATAGGTTCCGTTTATCCGGTATATGTTAACGACTTACAAGGAAATATAGTACGCGATGCTGCAGGAAATCCTGTTTTTGATAATGGCGAAGGTTTTTCCGAATTTAACATAGGATCAAGACCAATAAGCCAAGGGCGTCATGCCTTGCAAGAACTTCTATTAAACGATGAGCGAGACAAAGACAATACCTATGGGTTTAGATTCTACACAGATTTTAAAATTCTAGATGGTCTTAATCTTAGGTTTAATTATGGTAGGGACATCAACGAAGGTCTAGAAAAAGAATATGAGAATAACCTTATTGGAGATGCACAACCAACTGGAAGATATAGTGAAGTTAGATTTAGAAGGGAAGTAAAGAATTTTAATCAACTCTTAACCTATAACAAAAGCTTCAATAATACCCACAATATAGATGTTACTGCTGGGCATGAAAGTTTTGAAAGAATCTTTTCTAGTATTAATGCTCTAGCGGTTGAGCAAACCGCTGAAGGTATCTTTGAATTTGACAATTTCGCAACACCGGTTCAATTAGGGGGTTCTACCACCAACAAAACAATAGAAGGGTACTTTTTAAGAGCTAATTATAATTTTGAAAATAAATATTACATAAGCGGTTCCGTTAGAAGAGATGGATCTTCAGTTTTTAGCGCTGATTCCAGATGGGGTACTTTTTATTCCGTAGGAGCTTCTTGGAGAATAGACCAAGAGAAATTCATGGACAACGTTTCTTTTATAGATCAATTGAAGTTAAGAGGATCTTATGGTGAAGTTGGAAATGATGATTTGGGAGATTTCTTCCTATCTCAACCTAGGTATGGTTTAACTTCCAATGCAGGTAGCCCTGCCATCATATGGCAAGAAATAGGGAACGCAGACTTACAATGGGAAACTATCGAGAGTTTTGATGTAGCCCTAGAATTTTCTTTGTTCAACAATTTCTTGGACGGAACGGTAGAATACTACAAGAGAAATTCTTCTGATTTATTATATGATTTACCAATTGCCTTGAGTAACGGATTAAATTCATTCCCATCAAATGTAGGTGACATGTATAATTCAGGTTGGGAAATTGGCTTAACAACGCATCTAATCAATAGGAGTGATTTCAATTGGGACATATCTTTCCAAGCTTCAACTTTTAAAAATGAAATTACCAGTTTACCAGATCCGTTCGTTAATGGCTCCAAGCGATGGGATGTAGGCAGGTCTAGATTTGATTTCTTTTTGTTGAGAACAGCCGGTGTTGATCCTGCTAATGGAGATCAATTATTTGAATTGTACGAATTGGATGAAAACAACAACAGCGTTCCTGTTTTAGATGCCAATGGAGATGTTGAAACAACCAATGACTGGACAGAGACAGAGAGGGCTTATACCGGAGATTCTTCGATACCGGATCTTCTAGGATCTATAGCCAATAGTATTAGCTACAAAGGATTTTCGTTAGACGTCTTATTCACCTACGGTATTGGTGGCAAATTCTTGGACAATGGGTATTCAGCGATGATGCACAGTGGAAATTTCGGGAGTTCTTATCACCCAGACATTTTAAAGGCATGGCGCCAACCAGGAGACATAACTGATGTTCCTAGACTAGAAAGTGGGAACAATGGTTTGGTTAGAACACAATCTGATCGGTTTTTAACTGACGCTTCCTTCTGGTCTCTTAAAAATGTTAACCTTGGATATAGCTTTGACAACAAAATAGCAGAAAAGCTAGGAGTCGACAATTTAAGACTTTCTGTTTCTGGAGAAAACTTATACCTCAAGAGCAAGAGATCAGGATTGAATCCTCAGTTCAACTTAGGGGGAACTGCTGCTGGTAACGATTTTAATCCTGCAAGAATTATTTCTTTTGGTTTAAACGTGGCATTTTAATAAATCAATAACAAAAAAACTTAATAATGATGTTAAGAAATATAAAATATGTGTTACTAGTAATAGCAGCTATTACAGTAACGTCGTGTGACGATGATTTTCTCGAAACAAAACCAACGGATGCTATATCTTCTGCTGATGCTTTGGCTACTGCAGAAAACATGGCGCTTATTCTTAATGGGTTACACCGTGGATTGTACTCCCAATCACAAACCATCCTCCCCGGAGGTAATACCGCTCGGGCTGGGGAACACTTTTGGGTACCCATGGGCGATGCTTTAGGAGGTGGTATAATTCATTCCGCAAATGCAAATAATTTGGGTTGGAGAACAACAGCACAATGGTTAGATCATACAGATCAAACCTCATTAACGAATGAAATCTTATGGTATCACCGTTATAATATTATCGCAAGTTCAAATGCTATTATAAATAAGGCAACAGACGGTTCTATTCCGGAGGACGCTAGGCTAAAAGAAATTATAGGTCAAGCATACACTTACAGAGCCTATGCTTACCTTTCATTGGTCCAGCACTATGCCAAGGGTTATTTAATTGGAAATCCTTCTACAGATCCTGGAGTACCATTGTTATTTGCATCTGAAGCCCCTTACACGAGCGCACCAAGATCAACTGTTCAAGAGATCTATGACCAAATGAGATTGGATATTGATACCGCAATTTCCTATTTTGAAGAAGCCACTTCCAGGCCAACAGGATCTGCAGCTGGCAAATCTCAATTGAATATTGATGTTGCGTACGGACTTAAAGCACGTATTGCGTTAAATAGTGGCGACTGGCGTACTGCTGCCGATGCTGCAAAAATAGCCCGTGCAAATTATCCTTTAATGGATGAAACCGATTGGAAATCTGGGTTTAACACCACCCTATTACCAGAGGTGATCTGGGGTAGCAACGTTATTGACACTGAAACAACATTTTTCCGTTCGTACTTCTACCTAATGTGCAATACCTTTAACGGAAGTCAAAATAGAAACAATCCTAAAATTGCTGATAAAAGATTGGTTGATGCAATTCCTGATACCGATTACAGAAAAGATGTGTTTTTAATAGATGCACCAAATACGAATACATCAGCAGCCAACGGAGAAGGTGGATGGGCCAATAATACCAACCCATTATATACTACTGAAGAAGAATTTAATGCGGCAGAAGTATTTTACAGAGATTTATATGGTTGGACATCTGCCCATAACGAACACCCATATATGCATGTTAAAATGTTACAAAAGAATCCTGGAACTATCGATCCGGATGACATCATTTACATGCGTTCTTCTGAAATGTATTTGATAGAAGCAGAAGCAGAAACCATGTTGAATAATATTGCTGCTGCGCAAGCTGCCCTAAGACCATTGGGAGAAGCACGAGATAGTGCCTATGACCCTACTATTTATACTACACAAGATGCATTAATGGATCACATTAAGTTTCAACGTGGTGTAGAATTATGGGGAGAAGGTTTTTTATACACAGACAAAATTCGTTGGGATGAAGGTATAGATCATGCTGCCAATGGTGGTTCTGGAGCTTCACAGGTTCTTTATCAAGATGGCTTTCAACAAGAAAGACCTTCAGTGAACAACAATTGGATCTTCAAGATTCCACAGGCAGAAATTGATGCAAACCCTAATATAGGTCCTGGTGATCAGAATTAATTTTAAAAACCCCCTTTAATTATTATTTGAGTTAGTTAAAAAAA
>JBFIGS010000127.1:0-7967 GCA_041602195.1 Sediminicola sp.
AATTAAAGAAGGGATATTGATTGGGGTTTTGGCGTCTTTGCTTTTGATGGTATACCGTACCTCAAATCCACATTTTGCCGTTTTGGGAAATATCAAGGACTCTGATTATTATAGAAATATCTACCGTTTTGAAAAGGATGTTATCGTAAGGGAGGACCTTTTGATTGTGCGGTTCGATGCCCAGCTGTACTTTGGCAATGCCAATTTTTTCAAGAGTCAACTCTTTAAATTTATTAATGCAAAGGGCCCTGCCCTTAAAGGGGTGGTGTTGAATGCAGAGGCGATTAATTATATTGATTCTACCGCAACGAATATGTTGATAAAGGTTATTGAAGAAATCCATCAAAGAGGAATACAGTTTTATATAGCAGGGGCAATAGGTCCTACACGTGATATTATATTCAGAAGTGGAATCATTAATGAACTGCAAAAAGAATTTTTATTTGTGAGAATAGTGGAGGCAGTTGCATATTTTGACAATCCTTCCTCAGCTTCGGCTTTAAGGGAGAAGGTTGCTCAGCAAAATAGGAATATAGGTAACTAATGTTACTGTGTGCATGAATGGTAATTGCTAAATTTGTAAAAGAATATAGCGATTAAGAATAAAAATACCCCTACCTAAGGAGTGGGCGTAAGATATAACTAAAGAGATTTGACGATGAAAATAGAACAAATTTATACAGGTTGTTTGGCACAAGGGGCCTATTATATAGAAAGTAAGGGCGAGGTTGCCATTATTGATCCCTTACGTGAGGTGGAACCCTATTTAAAAAGGGCCAAGGCCGATAAGGCCGAGATAAAGTATATTTTGGAAACCCATTTTCATGCCGATTTTGTGAGTGGCCACGTCACCTTATCCAAGGAGACAGGGGCGCCAATTGTTTTTGGCCCCAATGCGAATCCGTCGTTTGATGCCATTATCGCCAAAGACGGACAGGAATTTAAGCTGGGGGATATAACCATTAAGGTCTTGCACACCCCAGGGCATACCATGGAAAGTACCACCTATTTGTTGAGGGACGAAAACGGGAAGGACCATGCGATCTTCTCAGGCGACACCCTTTTCTTAGGGGATGTGGGAAGACCGGATCTGGCACAAAAAGCAGCGAGTATGACCCAAGAAGATCTTGCGGGACTCTTGTTCGATAGCTTACGGAATAAAATTATGCCCTTGGCCGACGATGTGATCGTATACCCGGCACACGGTGCAGGTTCTGCCTGTGGCAAGAATATGATGAAGGAGACCGTAGATACCCTTGGGAACCAGAAGAACATGAATTATGCCCTTAGGGCAGATATGACCAAGGCGGAGTTTGTAAAAGAAGTTACGGACGGACTCTTACCACCGCCAAAATATTTCCCGTTGAATGTTAAGATGAACAAGGAGGGATATGATGATATTTCAGAGGTCATAGAAAGGGGGACTATAGCCCTTTCTCCTGATGAATTCGAAGAGGCCGCCAATGAAACGGCTGCCATTGTACTGGATGTAAGGCACCAAAACGAATTTGTGAAGGGCCACATACCACAGTCCATTTTTATTGGTCTTGATGGAGGATTTGCCCCTTGGGTAGGAGCCCTGATAGCAGATGTAAAACAACCTATTTTGCTGATCACCCCTGAAGGCAGGGAAGAAGAGGCGGTTACACGCTTGTCCCGAGTAGGGTTCGATGGAACCACAGGGTATTTAAAAGGTGGTTTTGAAGCTTGGAAAAAGGCTGGGAAGGAATATGATACCATTACCTCCATCCCCGCTGAAGAGTTTAAAAAGTCTGAAGCTAAAACAAATGCCCCGGTATTCGACGTACGAAAGGAAAGCGAATACCTATCTGAACACGTTGTGGATGCCGAGAATACACCTTTGGATTTCCTTAATGATCATATGGCAGAGTTTCCAAAAGAGGAAACATTTTATGTGCACTGTGCCGGAGGTTACCGCTCAGTAATCGCAGCATCCATTCTTAAAAGTAGAGGTATTCATAACCTGATCGACATAGCAGGAGGTTTTGGCGCTCTTAAGGAGGCCGGGGTTCCGGTATCGGACTTTGTCTGTCCTACCACCCTCTAATCCTATAAAATTAATTTAAGACCCCACCCATCGGTGGGTTTTTTTTATGGGGCTTATCTGGATCCTGCCACTGGATAATGCAGGTGCCTGATCTAAGTCATGTTATATATTCCATGGTCGCTTTATATTTACTCAACGAACACTATAAGAGTAAAGATATGAAAACGATGTATTTCACTAAATTCGTGATAGGGACGTTACTATTGATAGCAGTTGCAAGCCTTGTCAATTTTATAATATATCTAGTTCAATTCCTGAACGGATAAAGCTCAAGATTATGAAAACAAATATGGGTGCTGTGGATAGGCTGATTCGGTTCATTTTGGCCTTGGCCATGGGACTGTTGATCTATTATGATGTTGTGGGGGGAGTAGTATCCTACGTGCTATTGGCGGTCATAGGTATTTTTGCCCTTACCAGTCTTGTTGGCTTTTGTCCATTATACTCCTTGTTGGGGTGGAATACCTTTAGCCATAAAAGAAAAAGAGGGGATATTTAAACCTCAAATCCCACGAATCCAACCAGAAGGTTGGTTTTTTTTGCAAAATATTTCCTGCCCTACCTTCTAAATACATGCATTGTTCCTCTTGTTACTTGCGGTAATACGCATCAACCTAATATGTAGCCATGCGCATTACAGCCCAACTTTTACATAAGCATAAACCATAGAATCATAGTAAATATCAATAGCTTTAAATGAGCGCTTTATAGTCAATTAAAGTTATATTTGTAACAATGCAGAGGGAGTTTGTAAATGTTAATAAAAACTTAATCCCTCTGTTATTTGTTTGTTGTATTTTCTTATATTCAGGTGTAGTATGATTGTTAAAATGATTAAAGATTTTATTGAAAGAATAGGGGTCATGAATTGCATTATGCTCCTTGTTGTATTATCCATAATAATTGTTTCAGAATACCATTTCTTGCAAGGAGATAAACTTGAAGCCATCTTTATCGCCTTCTGGGCACCAACCATTCTAGGTTTTATGAACTATTTAAAGTACAAAAAGTAATGGAACTTATCTATATATACTCCATTGTCGTAGGCATCATCTTTGTTGTCTGGCTTCTTTTTGTGATGAGGATGTACTCAAAAATGAATAAATAGGTAGTTTTTAGATTCCCAATTACCTTCTACAACCGTTAATGCTACTCAAACAATTCCATCAGGGGAATAACATTCATCGTATTTCTGCTTAAATAGGATTTAAGGATACGTTGGGTATCTAAATTATCTTTTTGTGGATTCATGAACGCATCAATGTCCTCGAAGGAATTAATAGCGTTTTCTTTTTCTATAAAGCCATAACCGGCATACTGTCCATTTTTTATCAGGACAAAAGCTTCCTCCTCCGAACTCCTTCCTTTTTCCTTAATGAGGATATCATCATTTTTTGCAACCATATGCGCCACAGCTGCCTTAACTTTTTCATTATAACTCTCAACGGGTTCTTTGTCGCGGCAAATCCCTTCACAGGTAATGATCTTATAATGGGAGCAGGCAGTGACATTTTCTTGTAGATGGCAGTATTTGGGACATAAGGAAAAATCCATGCACACCTGTTCCAGATAGGCCCTGCTTTCTGTAATGTTATTGAAGGTCACAAAGGCATTGGTTGCCTGTTTCAGCTTATTGAAGGCTATATGCAGAATGCCATTTCTATCCTCGTAGGTGAAGATGCCATACTGCTGGGTAGGTTTCTTTTGGGATCTGTTGTATTGTGGAAAATGGTGTTTGATGGCGGCAGATTCCATCAAGAGAGCTAGCAATTCACTCCCAGAAAGCTCAAAATCTATATGGGCCGTTTCTTGGCACATGACCACTTCTTTGGATGATTTGTCATAGAAATGCCCCAACACCCGCTTCCTTATGTTATTGGCCTTGCCCACATAGATGATCTTCTTTTTGGAGTTCTTAAAATAGTAGACCCCACTGGAGGTAGGTAAGGAATCAAAATTTAATTTGGACAGGGCGGGGGGTAAGGTGGCTTCTTGGGAGCGGGAATTTAAAAACGCTTGAATCACCGATTCCGCTCCTTCCGTATTTAGCATCCGCTTCAATAAAAGTACGGTGGCATGGGCATCTCCTCTTGCCCGATGCCTGTCGGTAAGAGGTATATCAAGGGAGGTACACAGTTTCCCCAAACTATATGAATGTAGCCCTGGCACCAATTTACGCGACAGGCGGATGGTACATAACTTCTTTCGGGAAAAGGCTATGCCCAGTTCCTGGAGTTGATTTTTTATAATATTGTAGTCAAAATTGACATTGTGGGCCACAAAAACGGTGTCCTTGGTAATGTCCAATATCTTATCGGTAATCTCCTCTAGCTTGGGCGCATTGCGAACCATATCGTTGTCGATGCCCGTTAAGCCAGTTATAAAATAGGGAATGTCACATTCTGGGTTGACCAATGATGTAAATTCATCAATTATGGTGTCCCCATCATACTTGAAAATAGCAATTTCGGTAATCCTGTTCCCTTTTACGCCGTTTCCTGTGGTTTCAATATCAATAACCGTATATAACATTCCCAATAATTCCCCTCCGTTGTTTTGAGCCAATAAATTTAATGGAAAATAGGCAGGACTAGGGTGCCTGGAGGGTTAAATATTTTCTAAGTTAAAAATGAAATGGGGGAGTATTTCCTTTAATGTTTTTTATGGTGTAATTTTAGAAAATGAAACGGGAAATTGCGACATTGGAGGATATTAAATTTTTGGTGGATACCTTTTATGCCAAAGTCCGGCAAGATGAGCTGATAGGTGTTATATTCAACAAGGTAATTGGTGATAAGTGGTTGGTCCACCTGGAGAAAATGTACGGTTTTTGGCAGACCCTCTTATTAGGGGATCATACGTACTATGGAAGCCCATTTGCCCCACATGCCAAATTACCCTTGCACCAAGCGCATTTTGATCGTTGGCTCCAATTGTTTAATGGTACCCTAGATGAACATTTTGAAGGTGAAAAGGCGGAAGAGGCAAAATGGAGGGCTCAAAAAATGGCAGAAATGTTCCATTATAAAATTCAATTTTTAAGGGAAAAGGGAGCTAATTACCTAAATTGATATTTAATGAGGTCGGAACTAATTCCACCAACGGGTTTTATTCAATATATTACAGGTGCATAATGTAATAGATTAACTTTGGGATATGAAATTTTTTAAACAGAACAGCAATATTTTTAATTTGCTCTCCAGTGCTATTTCCGAAGGAATCATTGTGGTGAACAGGGAACAATTGATCGTAGCCACCAATAACTCTGCCAATGAAATGTTCGGGTACAGCAACGGAGCCTTAATTGGGAAACCTTTGAATACCTTGATACCCCAAAAATTTCATCACAATCATGGCAACCATTTTACTGGCTTTATGCAGAAGAGCAATAAACGCCAAATGGGACAAGGCCGTGATCTGTTCGGAATGCGAAAAAACGGAGAAGAATTCCCAGTCGAGGCTGGGCTCAATCCTTTTGATGTAGATGGGGTCACTTATGTAATGGCCCTGGTCATAGATATTACTCAACGAAAACAACAAGAGCGACAGATCAGTGATCTCAATTCTCAACTGGAGGCTAAAATAGAATTGCGTACCAAAGAATTAAATGATATCGTTCTAGAGCTTAGGGGAGAGGTGAACCTAAGAAAAGAGGCAGAAAGCAAGGCCAAAATGGCCCTCAAGAAAGAACGGGAACTCAATGATCTTAAAACAAAGTTTCTCTCTTTGGTATCCCATGAATTCAAGACACCATTAAGCAGTATCCTAACCTCTGCCACCCTGATATCCAAATACCAGTTAAGTGATCAACAGCCTAAAAGGGACAAACATCTGGACACCATTAAGAACAAGGTAAAATACCTGGATACCATCCTCACCGATTTTCTCTCAGTGGAACGATTGGAATCTGGGAAAGTAAATTATAAATTTACTACGTTCCCATTGAGCAAATTGGTGAACGAAGTCATATATGATGCCAATATGCTGTTGAAAACAGGACAGAACATACGTTACCCGGATAATATAGATGATGTGATCATAGATTTTGATGAGAAAATCCTGGAATTGATATTATCCAACCTCATACATAATGCCATTAAATATTCCCCGGAATACTCTCCCATAGATATTCAGGTGGAACATAACAAAAAAATGGTTACTTTAAAGATTATAGATCAGGGTATGGGCATTCCCAAAGAGGAACAAAAATATATATTCAATCGGTATTTCAGGGCAGAAAATGCCCTATTGACCCAAGGTACGGGGATAGGTTTGAATATAGTTAAAGGACACTTGGAAAATCTTGGAGGGTCAATAGAGTTTACAAGCGAAGAAAATATGGGTTCAACCTTTAGTATTCAGCTACCTTTATTACATAATTTAAATTAAGAATGAAAACGGTACTTTTAATTGAAGATGATTTGGCTTTGCGGGAAAACACCCAAGAACTATTGGAATTGGCCAATTACAAGGTTATAACTGCTCCAAACGGAAAATTGGGGATTCAATACGCTTTGGACAATATACCTGATATTGTGGTATGTGATATCATGATGCCCGAAATAGATGGGTATGGGGTATTGCAAGCTTTGACCTCCAATGCAAAGACCAATCATATTCCTTTTATTTTCCTATCCGCCAAAACAGAGCACAAAGAAATAAGAAAAGGGATGGATTTGGGTGCCGATGATTATTTGACCAAACCTTTTGAGGAGGAAGACCTGTTCAGTGCCATAGAAAGCAGGTTGGCCAAAGCCGAGATTCTAGCCCAAATAAAGAATAACGGGCAAAAGAACCTTTCTGAAGATCAGCAAGAACTACGCAATTTAAATGAGCTGAAAAACTTTTTTGATGACCATGGGCAAATATATTCCTTCAAAAATGGGGAGACCATTTATCATGAAGGAGACCATTCCAATAAAATATACTTAAGTATAAAGGGGGCTGTAAAATGTTTTAAAATGGACAGTGACGGGAAGGAATTGGTTACTTCACTACATCCATCTGATGATTTTTTAGGCTTTACTTCTTTTATGGACAACATCCCATATGAAGAATCTGCCGTTGCTGTAGAGGATGTGGAACTGGTAGGAGTATCCAAGGATCTATTAAAATCCGTCCTGCAAAAGAACAATCAGGTATCTATAGAGCTTTTGGGACTGCTGTCCAAAAACCTGTCAGAGATCAAACAGCAGTTGTTGCAAATGGCCTATAGTTCCGTTAGAAAAAAAACGGCCCAAACACTAATGCAATTCGCAGATCTGTTGAACAAATCAGGGGATAAGCCCATTAAAGTATCCAGAAGCGATCTGGCCAGTGTGGCCGGGATTGCTACAGAGAGCCTCATTAGAACACTTTCCAGTTTCAAAAAAGAAGGAATTATAGATATAGAGGGTAGGAATATTAAAATTCTGGATATTAACCTGTTAAAGCAAATGAACTGATAGGATTTGGGTCAGGTTAACTTTTTATTTACTCCTTGTCATTCAAAACTGATTATTGTCATATTCTAGGCGACATTGTACCAATACTTTTGCTTTAAGCAGTGAGTATAATGAAGAATATTTTAGTTCCCACAGATTTCTCGGAAGATTCCCTAAATGCGGTTTCCTATGCGTTGGAATTACTGAAAAAAAGCCCTTGTAATTTTTATTTACTCCATGTAAATGATTTGAGCGGGTATGCTTTTCAGGGATTGAGTTATGCCGCCTCACCAGAAGTATTGGTAGAAGATGTTATAGCCACGGCCAAAAAGAAACTTCATGTTTTTCTCAAAAAGGTGGGAAGCATGGCAAAAACGAAAGAGCATCATTTCTATCCATTATACGATCAGGGTTTTTTTATAGAGTGTATCAGAAGAAATGTAGAGGAGCGCAAAATTGATCTGATTGTAATGGGA